>JBEBHM010000945.1:0-2952 GCA_040080875.1 Pirellula sp. | reverse complement strand
GCGCTCACGTTCAGGCCATCGGTGATCGAAAAGCAAGGTAAGAAAATCCTCGAACAATCGCGCCGCGGCGACGGCAAGGATGGGACGGTCGTAACCGCGGACGAGATGTTGGAAATTCCAATTTTCTCGGGAATCCCTTACAAATTTTTGCAGTTCAATGGCGGAGCTTGCGTGCGCAGAATCTTGAGTCCTGGTGATACGCTCTGCCGAGTCGGCGAATATGGTTCGACCGCATTCTTGATCCAGCGTGGAAAATTCGAGATACTCTTGAGCCCCAAATCGACCTCGGCATCATCCAATCGACCTTCCGGAAAGCCTGGATTATTGGAACGATGGTTTGGCGTGACCAATCGCAGCACGGCCGTTCCAAGTCTGGCCACCGGTAGCGACACAGGAAGCTTTTACGCCGCGAACAAGCTGTATCGGGGAGCCGAAGATGTCATCCTGGGCGAAATGGCATGCCTCAATCGGCAGAGACGTTCTGCCACCGTGGTCGCCGTCGAAGACTCGGAGGTTATCGAAATTGGCACCAACGTCTTGTACATGCTGCAGCGAAATGCCACGAGCCGACGGGTACTCAACGAGGCCTACCGTCGACATGCCCTGAACTCCGATATCGAGCGGTTGCCCATTTTCAAGGAGTTGACAGCCGATGGGAGAATGGAAGCCGCACGCATGATTGCCAAGGACGCGGAGTTGCTAAGCGTTGAACCCGGGCGTCCCATTTTTCGTCAAGGAGAAAAAAGCGATGACCTCTATTTAATTCGTCTCGGCTACGTCAAGGTTAGTCGTGAGCAAGGGACTCGGGAGCATATCATTAACTACATCGGGCCGGGGAACATAGAGGGCGCAAGCGGGGCTTTTGGGGAGATTGCAGCGCTCTCCTCGATCTATTCCAACGAGTTGGGAGAGGAATTGCGGCGGCTCGATTACAGCCCCGGAGTTCGCACGACGACTTGCAGTGCGCTGGATCACGTCGAGCTAGTTCGGATCAAGAGCTCCCAACTCGAGAAGATCACCAACGCGAACCCTGAGTTCAAAACGCGACTGCTTGATCGAGCAAGGTTCCTGCTCAACAAGGATACCGAGCGCGACAGCGAATTGAGCACGAGCAAAGCAAATTTTGTGAATCAAGGGCTGTACAATGCGCAGAGCTTGCTGGTGCTGGATCTCGAGTCATGCACGCGCTGCGATGAATGCACGAAAGCATGTGCAGATTCGCATGGGGGCGATACGAGATTGGTCCGCGAGGGGTTGCGGTTCGAGAATTTTTTGGTGGCGACCAGCTGCCGATCATGCACCGACCCTTACTGTTTGGTCGGTTGCCCGGTGAATGCGATATTTCGGCAAGGGTCCAAGGAGATCGTGATTGAGGATCACTGCATCGGATGCGGTCAATGCGCAACGAATTGCCCGTATGGAAATATTACGATGTACGGGCACGAAGCTGGATTCAGCGAGGATGGGGACCGAAGAATCCCGATCACGCATCAAAAGGCAACCACGTGCGACCAGTGCAGGAGCATTGGTGGCACGCCGCGATGTGTCTATGCTTGCCCACACGACGCAGCCTTTCGCATGACAGGCGAAGAGCTTCGTGAAACCGTGCTGGCAAGAACGGACAGGTGCTGAGATCCATATGATTGGGAGTTCCGAACGTGCAATTTATAATCGGCTCCTCATCGCTGGAGGGACGGTTGTCGAGGTAAGTCCCAAACCAAGCGGGTTCATCGAAGAGCTCAGGCAGATCAAGTCTTCCTGGACGGGGCACTACTTTTCAAATTCTCAGCCGCTCGCAGAGTCATGCGCTCGCCAAAGAATTCGGCGACTTTCCCTACTACATCTGCATGCGAATGCAAGTGACCTAGAGGTGCTTCGGTCAGGCCTTGCGATGGTTCAAAATCAACGGATCGACGTCATTCAATTTGCTATCGGCATTTGGCCGAACCCTACCGGCGAATCACTTTTTGACATTGTCACGTTTCTCCAGTCGTTCGGGTATTTTCTTATCGCCATCGACTCGAGCGGAACCAAGTCGTTGTCACGTGTTGAATGCACCGGTACGAATGAACGCCCGCCCGTTACTGTGGTTGCAGTGGCTCCTCGGTTTGAACGCATCTTCCAATCTGGCGGGACCGATACGGATTCGCTCCTAAATCTTCGGGCCATTTTTCCAGCACATTCGATACAGCCTCGAGGGGTGGTGCATGTAGGTGCACACGAAGCGCAAGAGCTCGAACTCTACAAGGAGCTAGGATTCCAACGCATACTTTGTGTAGAGGCCAATCCCCATCTCGCGAATGCAATTCGTGAAAGAACGATGAACGACCCGTCCGTGACCGTGGCTTCGTGCGCCGTTTCGGACTCCAACGGGAGTCTAATGCTTCGGGTCACCTCGTCAGATCAAAGCAGCTCGATCCTGCCGCTCAAGCTGCATCGAGAATATTATCCCAAGATTCATGAAACGCATCAGATCTCGGTACAGACACGACGGCTCGACACGCTCCTCAAGGAACTAAACCTCTCGGCATCCGATTTCAATTACCTTCATATGGATATTCAAGGTGCAGAGCTCATGGCGCTCCATGGCGCACCTGGATTGCTGCAACACATCGAAGCAATCACCTCGGAAGTAAATTTTGAAGAACTTTTCGATGGATGCGGATTGATTGATGACTTGGAATTGCACTTAGAGTCTCAAGGCTTTGATTCCCATCCGGTAGTGATTTCATCTCCATTTCATACTTCATGGGGCGATGCATTTTATGTCCGACCCAAGCAGCCGCCTGTTTCGTCAGCCGATCGCGGAGTGCTTACCGCAAGAACCTTGGGTCGCAACGGACGATTCGCTAACCAGCTATTTCAATATGCGTTTTTGCGAATTCTAGCTCGACATCATGGACTTCGAGTCGAGACATCCAAATGGGTTGGACAGCTTTTGTTTGGGCATGA
>JBEBHM010000944.1:0-2956 GCA_040080875.1 Pirellula sp. | reverse complement strand
ACAACCGTTCGGTCGGCTCTTTCTTAGTCAGAAATTTTGCCCGCGTTGCCGCAATCAATCCAGTCGATGACGGGTCCAGAATGGGACTGGTGCATCCCAGCGTGCAAATGAAACAAACGCCAAGCCACAAAGCACATGATTCCATTCGAAGGTACTGAGAACACCGATTCGATTTTGTGACAGCCATTCTCGCAGGTCCAGCCCTTGGAGTGGGAGCGATTCAAACAGAGCATGAGACAAATGCACCGACTACCTAGTACTACAGCGCAACATGTGGCGGTTTTGCTCCGCAATACCGGTTGGGCTTTTTGTAATGGCAACCTCAACGCCGTTCGGCGCTGTCGTACTAGCTAGCAAATATCCATGCCCAGGGTCAAGGTGCGTATTGTGCGAATTCTGGCGTCAGCAGAATGAGAAAACCCGTTTCATGGTATCGGTTTCAATGCAAGCGAGGGGCCCGGTAACGATGGCGGTGGCTCGCTCATCCAGAGAGCATTGTAGCCGCATTGTAACCTTGACCCGAAACAACTTCGTCGCCGTCCTTCGCGATTCGGTCATTCGTGCGGCTTCGATATTTGTTGCCGAAATTTCCGAACGAGTTTCGTTTCGTTCGTTAGGCCATTGTCCCGCAAAATATTCATTGCCATCGAAAGCGGAAAGTTCGGCAAGGCCGAACTCTGCGCCGAGAGTCTATATTCTCCGGATTCAAGAAGATGTATTTGTAGCAGATCGCCATCAAAGCGCCACACTTCGGGCACGCCAAGCGGACCAAACACAGCCAACTTCTCGATTGACGATCGTGTGATGTCGATTTCGATAACCAAATCAGGTGGCGGATCCACCATGGCATCGATCTCGGTTTTCGTTTGGACCAAGCGAGATGACTGAATGTAATACGCCTCGTCACCCTCGAACCCTCGCAGCAAATCCTCGCGTTTGTAGGTCATCGACTTGACACTAATGATCTCAATATCCATTTCCTCTGTGTACGCTTCGACTAGTCGTCCGAGAAGCCGCCCAAAGTTCTCATGAAGTTTTCCAGGTGCCATGATTTCAAGCGTCCCGCAATGGTAAATCATTCGTCCTCTTCTGACAGTTCCCGAATCAACCAGTCCAAGATAGGTTGACCAGCTTACATGGTCGATCACAACTCGCTGTTCGGCTTCAGGAACAATTGCAATCGTTGTCATTGATTTTGCCTCAGGGGAATTTTGCCTCAGGGAATTTTGAGAGAACACAAGCTGAATCCCGCCGAGTCGCCAATTCTGTCGTGCCATAATCTATTGCGGCAACCCTATCGTAAACAATCGTTGCACCGATAACAAGCACCAACAATCAGAGAGACTTAGTATCTAGCCGAGCCTTCGGAAAGTGCCACCCACCCCATGCATTCAGCGCAAGGCCGCCGCTGATTCGCTCCACCTAGACATCAAGCTTCTCTATCGGGACTGTTTCTATTCCAATGGTTGCACCCCGAACGGACGGGGACGGGGTGGCAGATGCCTTGCCCGTGGCGATGCCACCGCCTGTGAGCGAAAACCATTGCACGAAAGCCCCGACTTGGGCGATAGAACTTCGCGGCTGAGATGTTTCGCTCGAACCACCGATGCGAACCTCGCTCACCGCCTTAGAAACCAACCGATCGACTTGGACTTGCTCGGCGAAACAATGTTAAATCGTCCTAGACAAAGCACTTTTGTGCACGCTTCTGACCAGGCTGAAACGACCGCCCTCCAGAAGCGGCCATTTCTCGCATGCGATCTGGCGAACCGGCACCTCGGCTCCTCCCAAAGTACTTCTTGAAATCCCATACCAAATCGCACCACATCCCCGCATCAATCCCGACTCGCTGAAAAATGGGGGAATAGTCCCCTGGTATGAACCCCTTCTTGTCAGATCGCTTCTGGCTGCCCGTCCACACCAACAATTTCAGATAGTCCTCCAAGCTAATATCCAAGAATCCCTTGTCGCTCGCGCGCAAGCCGTCTTTGCTCGCCATCGGGCCATGCGACTTGCGATCCAACGTCAACGGCGCCAACCACGCATCCCTCAACACACGGGAGCCTTCGGAAAGTGCCACCCACCCCATGCATTCAGCGAGACCCTCGTCAGCTCCAGGGCCGCCGCTGATTCGCTCCACCTAGACATCAAGCTTCTCTTTCGGGACTGTTTCTATTCCAATGGTTGCACCCCCGGACGGGGTGGCAGATGCCTAGCCCGTGGCGATGCCACCGGCAGTGAGCGAAACCCATTGCACGAAAGCCCCGAATGGGGCGATAGAACTTCGCGGCTGAGGTGTTTCGCTCGAAGCACCGATGCGAACTTCGCTCACCGCCTTAGCGACCTACCCATCGACTTGGACTTTTTCGACGAATCAATGTTAAATCGTCCTAGACAAAGCACTTTAGTGCACGCTTCTGACCAGGCTGAAACGACAGCCCTCCTGAAGCGGCCATTTCTCGCATGCGATCTGGAGAACCGGCGCCTCGGCTTCTCCCAAAGTACTTCTTGAAATCCCATACCAAATCGCACCACATCCCCGCATCAATCCCAACTCGCTGAAAAATGGGGGCATAGTCCGCTGGTATGAACCCCTTCTTGTCAGATCGCTTCTGGCTGCCCGTCCACACCAACAATTTCAGATAGTCCTCCAAGCTAATATCCAAGAATCCCTTGTCGCTCGCGCGCAAGCCGCCTTTGCTCGCCATCGGGCCATGCGACTTGCGATCCAACGTCAACGGCGCCAACCACGCATCCCTCAACACACGCGGCCCCTTGCGTTGACGCGCCTTCTTGCGAATATCCCGCAATTGATCCGGTGTCGAGTTTCGCAACATCTTGGCCGCCTCTTCCCGAGAAATCGTCCGCATCGCTGCTGCTGACGAGTCGATCTTCTTTCCATCTCGAGCAGCCATCCGGTCGTAAGCCGACGTATATTCAGAAGTCCCAGGCGTTT
>JBEBHM010000943.1:0-2961 GCA_040080875.1 Pirellula sp. | reverse complement strand
GGACTTTCGTACTCGTACTCAGCCCCCAGGGCGGTACTCGTACTCGTAATCGAAGGTTCTGGCCGTTTCGAGTACGAACACCAGTGCCCGAGGAGATCCGCTGCGACATTACGCCAACATGGATTGCCAAGTGTCTTTGGCAACTTGGAGCGCTTCGGGAAGTTTTGCAGGAAGCTTGCCACCCGCTTGAGCAAGATCCGGCTTCCCCCCTCCTCCGCCCCCAACTGTTTCGGCCACCGGCGTAATCCATTTGCCGGCGCTTAGACCGCGCTCTACCAGGGACTGACTAATTCCGGCGATCAACGTGACTTTGTCATCCGATGCATTTGCCAACAAGACGGCGATCGGATCCGAAGATCTCTTTCGAATTTGATCGATCCATTGCCGCATCATACCTGGATTGGCGTTCGGCGTTTCCGCCACGATCATTTGCGTTCCAGACACGGTCTGTGCCAAACTCAGCAAGTCATCGATCGACATGCTGCCGTTTGCCGACATCTTCTGCATCTGTTGATGCAATTGAGTCTGCTCCAAAAGCATCGATTCAAGCCGCGACGGGACCTCTTCGAACGAAACGTTCAAGGCGCGAGCCGCTAGCTTAAACGACGCGCGGGTTAAGTCATAGTTCTCGTCTCGAACCGTCGCGACGCCTGGCGCAATCAAGGCAGGAGCAGCTTCATTGCCACTCCCCGCAACGAGCTTTCTCAGTCTTCGAATCGCCGATACCAATTCCATGGCCTTGTCACCGAGGCTAGCGATCGGGCAGCCGAGCAATTTGGCGGATTGTTTAGCCAATGCCTCGACTCTTTGCCTCTGTTCCACAGCCCGCTTGCCCGTCAACGCGGTAATGCGGCGGGTTCCAGACGAGACGCTCTCCTCCGTCAGCAACTCGATCGAACCCACTTCATCGGTTCGGTTCAAATGCGTGCCACCGCACAGCTCTCGTGAAAAATTTCCCATGCTAACCATGCGTACCGGGTCCGGATATTTTTCTCCGAAAAGCATCATCGCACCAGCTTCTTTCGCGGTCGCCAATGGCACCAGTTTCCAATCGACCGGTGACGCCTCTCGCACGCGATCGTTCGAAATCGATTCGACACGTCTGAGTTCTTCGTCCGTAAGCGGTTCCTGATTGCTGAAGTCAAAGCGCAGCCAATCGGTGTCGACCTTGCTTCCCTGTTGTTGAGCATGGCGTCCTACAACGCTTTGCAATGCATGATGCAAAATATGAGTTGCCGAGTGCGCGCGGCGGATCGCATCACGCCGCTGGACATTGACCTTGGCGGTGACGGTATCACCCTCCTTTATCTCACCGGAGATCAAGTTTCCATAATGGATGATCAACTCCCCGCCACGCTGCGTATCGGTTACCTCAAACACCCCGTTGGGACTGCTGAGTATTCCCGTGTCCCCCACTTGTCCACCGCTCTCTCCGTAAAATGGTGAACGGTCCAATACAATTCGGAGCAACTCACTCCCGGGAGCAGCAGCGACGGAACCAACCAAGCGATCGTCTTTCGGCTTGCCAACAATGATTCCTTTGACTTGGGCAGTCGACTCGGTCGTTTCGTATCCCAAGAACTCGCAGTGATGCATGGCTTCTTTGAGGGTCTCGATTGGGCCGGTCTCGAAAAGCACTTTGCCGCCACCACCGCTGACTTCGCCGTGTTCACCCATCGCTGCGCGATAGCCGTCCCAATCAAAGCTGTATCCCTTTTCCGCTGCGATCTGCTGCAACATCTCGGGTGGCACACCATACGTCTGATACAAGCTGGCTGCTTCGCGGCCATCCACCATAACACGTCCCGCCGATTGCATGTCGGCAAAGGCTCTCCCAATGCGATCCAATCCGGAATCAATCGTGGCAAAGAAATCCGATTCCTCTCGCTTCATGACCTGTGAGACTCTCTCGGTCGTCTGCGCAAGCTCCGGGTAGACCGTTTTCATCATGTTAGCCACCATCGGCACCAACTGATACATGAACGGTTCACGCAACCCCATTTGGTGACCGTCCAACACGGCACGACGCAACAATCGTTTGATCACATACCGAGCCTTCTTGGGCCCAGGATAGACGTTTTCGTGGATCGCAAACGTGCAAGCTCGCACGTGATCCGTAATGCGTCGCAGGCGGCGTCCATTGTCGCTTTCGTATTCGTAATGCACTCCGCAAACCTCTGCCGCCGCATGCACAATTGGAAGCAGAATGTCGATGTGGAAATTGGTTGAAACGTTTTGGAGAACACTGGCCGTGCGTTCCATCCCCATGCCCGTGTCGATATTCTTGCTAGGCAATGGTCGCAAATTGTCGGGCGGATTGCCGACCCGGTTGAATTGGGTGAAGACCAAATTCCAGATCTCAACCGATTTGCCAGAATCCAACGTATAGTAGATCTCGCTGCACGGACCACAGACCCCGTCTGGACCTTGGCTGGGTGCCGATGCGGGCCAAAAATTTTCATCCTCATCCATTCGGCTGATCCGATGGGTGGCTAGCCCGATCTTTTCATTCCAAATCTTGAACGCTTCGTCGTCATCCTTGTATACGGTAACCGTCAATCGACTGGGCTCGATCCCAAGCCATTTCTTGTCCGTCAGAAACTCCCATGCCCAAGCGATCGCCTCGTTTTTGAAGTAATCTCCAAAGCTGAAATTGCCGAGCATTTCGAAGAAGGTATGGTGATACGAGGTTCGCCCAACGTTGTCGATGTCGCCGGTCCGCAAGCATTTTTGGCAAGTGGTCGCACGAGTAAACTCAAGTTTGACTTTGCCCAGAAAGTGATCCTTGAACTGGTTCATACCCGCCGGTGTAAAAAGCACGGACGGATCCCAGGTCGGAACCAAAACATCGCTGGCCTGACGGTGGTGCCCTTTTGATTGAAAAAACGTAAGGTATTTTTCGCGCAGTTCGTCCGTTTTCATTGTCGATTGCTTTGAACAAGTAGCCGAGTTGCTCCGCAA
>JBEBHM010000942.1:0-2962 GCA_040080875.1 Pirellula sp. | reverse complement strand
CCGCCCCAGTACGTCACTCCGACGCTTCGGCAAGAGTATCCCTAGCAAGTTGCGTCCCCGCAGAGCCTGCGTCCGTTTCCTCTCGCTATATGATAGTGCCAGAACAAACTAAATAAGTCACGACACATTGAAATCGATTGGTAGGACTTAGCGTCGGCATCCAGAATGCCACGGACCTAATATTCATTGTTGTCATACGTCCCTTCACCAAATCATCTTGAATAGAAATCTTTGAAGGTTTTTTTCAGCCGTGACCATAGGTGTCACGTGCTCCATCGAAAACGTACTCCGAATTCTTGTTGGAATGCCTTTACAGTAACTTACGAGTCTTGCTTCAGGAGTCCTGCATGAAGAACATCGATCGCAGAGTCATCCAGTTCGGCAATCGCACGGAAAAATTCGGGCCTTTGCCGAATTCGCTGACGAATGAAATCGGGAACTTTATCGGCAAGCAAAAGAAGCTCGCTTTCATCGCCGTCAAGAACACGCGCGAGCTTGTGAATGAACTTCTCGCTGGGAAAGTCGCCAAAGTGTAGCTTTTCGTTCTCGACCTTTGAAATGTAGGTAAAGCTGACGCCGAGCAACGTCGCAAGTTGCCTTTGAGTAAGACTCTTGCTTTTCCGAAGCGATTTGACTCTTGCACCGAAATGCATGTGCCTGTTGTCCACAACTGAGGGACCGGTGATTGAAAAAATGACTTCCTTATCCTAGACTGTGTGAACTTTTTGGTCAACAAACCTTGCTCTAGTCCGCAAAACAATCCTTTTCGCAGAAAGTAAGATGCCCATCTGCTGGAATCACAATCGTAACGGGAATCGTTTCTGCGTTAACTGGCCGACCGGTGCGAAATAACATTGCCATGACTGGCGAGATAACGATCATGGGCAAGGTACTGGCCATCGGTGGCGTGCTCCCCAAACTCCAAGCGCCGATCGACGCAAGATGCAAAGAAGTGATCATGCCGAGGGAAAACGAACGAGACGTCCAAATGACCCCAGACTACGTAAAGTACAAAATCAAGTCCACTTCGTCTCGCCTATCGACGAAGTACTTTGGGCAGCACTAACAGGGGTAGATTTCAAACACATGACTAATAATCCGCAACCAATGCAAAAAAAGTTGAGTTGAGCCGTGACAGATTGGGTACTGAAGAAAATAGAGTTGTCTGGTGGATTTCTTGCAGGCTTGGAATTAGAACTCCATGATGGATTAACTTGTATCATAGGTCCACGTGGAAGTGGAAAGTCAACCTTGGCCGAAGCAATTCGCTTTGGGCTCTTGGGGGCAGTGAACGCAGGGAAGCAAAGAACCGACCTACTTCAAGCCAATATCCGTGGCTCTATGTTGACGGTCCATGCAACCAAAGGGCTGGATCAATTCATCCTTCGTCGACAGTATCCCCAAGCAGCAACGATAACCAATTTGCACGGCAAGCCTTTGTTAGACGTTGATGCTGATCGAGGCACATTCCTTCCGCTGGACGCATATGGCAGCTCAGATATTGAGCTAATTGCTGATGAGACTTTAGGTGAGCGAAGGCGATCGCTACTTGACGACCTGATTGAGAGTGAGCTCCGGGAAATACAGCTAGAGCTGAATGATCTGAGGCGAAGTCTTGAAGCAAATGCCGATCAGCAGAAGTCAGTACTCAGGGAACTGGCCGAGCATATCGAGCAAATTGAGGAAATTGGAGACGCAAGAGGAAGACTTGCAGAATTGCCAAAACTGGATCCGAGTGAAGAAACCGGCGCGTTGCTACAAGTTGGAAGTCAACAACAGTTCAATTCGAGGGAGACGCGAGCACTTACGAAATCTACCGACTTAGTACGGGAGTTTGAAAGGTCGGCAAAGTTATCAGTGGAAAGACTATCCCAACAAATATTGGAAGTCGAAATTCCAGATCAATCAAAAAACGACAAACTCACGAGTGGAGTTCCCTCGTTGCTCAGTGGCCTTCAAGAGACAGCCAAAAAGCAGCTTTCTGCCCTACTCAGCGAAATCGACGAAACGTTGAGTGGTTTGCAAGCGATTTCGTTGAAGTTGATTGACTCGCACGCTGCACAGCAAGTGGAATACAACCAACTTCAAGCGAAGCACCAACTTGCAAGTGAAGCTGTACGAGAACGAACGACCCGGGAACAATCTGTTTTGCAACTATCGCAGCTTGAAGTCGCACGTAAAGGGCTCGATGGTAAGGTTGTAGATCTTCAGGGGAAAAGAGATCTATTAAAGGCCGAGTTTTTGCTGAAGCGGGAACAAGTGTCGCGTTCGCGATCCGAAGTCGCAAAGACACTTCAATCGCTAGCTGGTGAAAAGGTTCGCGTTCGCGTACTTCAAAACGCTGATGACCTGAATTATCGTCAATTATTGACAGAAGGACTACGCGGCGCGGGAGTTCGCAATCATGAGGACATACTTTCCCAACTGATGCATATGCGACCCGAACACTTGAGTCAGTTGGTTCGTCAAAACGACTTTGCAGAGTTTGATGGTCACACTTCCTTAGGAATTGAGAGATCAGGGAAAATCATCGATGCATTCCGCCGAAATCTCGACATGTTCGAACTGGAATTAACGGCAATCGACGATCAGGTAAAACTTGAGTTAAACGTTAGTACCACAAAGGAGGAGTTGTTTAAGGACGCAGCTGAGCTTTCCAAAGGTCAAAAGTGTACAGCCATATTACCTCTCTTGCTCGCTAGACGATCAACTCCCTTAATAATCGATCAGCCCGAGGACAACCTGGACAATCATTTCATCTACGAAACAGTCGTTGATGCAATTAGTCGGCTTAAACAAAGACGGCAAATGCTTTTCATCACGCACAACGCAAATATTCCAGTTCTGGGGGGGGCAGATTTGGTTGTCGTGATGAACTCCGATGGAAAGAGGGGTTTTATTGAAAAGACGGGAACGCTCGATGAATGCAGAGCTGAAATCATTGACTTACTCGAAGGCGGCG
>JBEBHM010000241.1:0-11127 GCA_040080875.1 Pirellula sp. | reverse complement strand
AAAATCGTACAGGCTTTGGTTGCGTCCCAGCCATATGCTCGTTGCCGCCAAACAAATCATAAGACTGTAGAGCAACGCCACGCCACAACCAACAAACAGAATATACAAAAAAATGGTCACCGGACCAATCGACCACGCGGGTTCGGTTCGCGTACTCAATTGGTACAACGCGTAGATGAGAATCAATAATCCAAAGGCGAAGTTGCTGAGCGAGGACCATTCCACGCGTCGGAATGAAATCAAGAATTGAGTGTCGATCGGTTTTAGAATCGCAAAGTCGAGACCTCCCGTCCGAATCAACTCACTGAATTCTTGGGCGTTGGGCATCATGAACGCTTGGACAACGGAATTGATCAGCCAAGTCGTTGCCAAGAATACATAGAACTCGTTCTGCCCCCACCCCGTTGCCACTCCGATGGACTTTACGTGCGAAAAAACGATTAGGTAAAATCCCAGATTCATCAGAAGCCACGAAAGGCTTGAGATGCAGTCAAGAATAAAATTGCCTCGAAAGGTCATATCCCGAATGAGGCTATTTTTCGCAAACGTCATCAACACCGCAAGGTAATTTGGACGTAAGTTGGGTGGTGGCATCGTTTGGCAATTCTTGACCAGCGGAATAGGTTATTTGGGGTGGCAGGCTCTGAGGCTTTGCGAAGGGCGTGGTAAATCTCGGGTAGTCCCCACGCCCATCGAAGACTCTGGGCGTGCCACCCAATGGACTCTGGGCGTACAACCCCACGTTCCGATCCCCGTTTATCCAATGAACAAAGCCTGGGTGAAAGTTTTACTCGGAAAACATCGGCGGGAGAATGGGCGTTGGAGGAATCGCCGCTTCAATGTAGTTTGCGACTGCGACCAGCATGGCATCCGCAAAGAACTTGGCGGTAAGCTTGATGGTCCGCGGGCCGTATTTTTTGGGCTCATCGGGGGTATCTTTAGGTTCGCTTTCGCCCCGATTGCGAGTCTCAATCTCTTGCGTTCCACATCGCACGATCATACTCGGATGGCCTGTCAAATTGGTTCGCAGCAAATCGTCACTGCCAAGGACTATATCCACGCCTCGCAAAACGCGTTCCGTCTCCTGGATCAACATGGTCCGCGCACGCAGGCTCTGAACATAATGGATGCCGCGCACAAATTGAGACTTCCGGAACGAACCACCCCATCGTCCAAAGTCCTCTTCCGATTCCGCATTGCGAAACAGCTTGTCGAAGACAGCGGCGGATTCCACGTCCAATCCACACATCAAGGCCTGCTGCGGGATGCCCGTCGGATACTTGATTGGGACTATTTGTGCCCCATCGGACTTCATTTTATCAAGCACGATCTGTTCACTTGGCGACAACTCCGATTCGGTTACACCGACGCGAAGCGTTCGAATGTCAAACTGCGATGGCCATTTCAACGGGCGCTGGACGACCGATGCATCTTTGCCGTCTGGCCCTTGAATCGCTTCCAACACGATCCCACAATCCAGCGCGTAGCGAGCTAGCGGTCCAACTTTGTCCATGGTCCACGAAAGTGGCATGCAACCGAATCGACTGACACGACCAAACGAAGGTCTCAGGCCAACCACGCGACAACGCATGGATGGTGAAACGATACTGCCAAGCGTTTCACTCCCTAAGGCGAATGTACATAAGCCTGCGGCCACCGCCGATGCGCTGCCCGCAGAGGAGCCAGAGCTCCCTTGCGAAACATTCCATGGATTCTTGGTGGTAGCGTCATACCACACATCCCCGAGCGCGTACGTACCGACCGAGAACTTGCCGAGCATCACCGCCCCTGCATCATTTAACTTGCGTACCACCGTTGCCATGTCAGGTCGTATCTGTTCACGGAACGGCTTGCCTCCCCAAGTGGTTCGAAACGGAGGCACGGCCATGATGTCCTTAGCACCCCACGGAATGCCATGCAATAAGCCTCGGTCTTTTCCCGTTGCCAATTCTTGGTCGGCTTGCTTGGCTTGATGCAGCGCTAACTCTTCGGTCAATGTCACAACACATCGCAGGATCGGATCAAATTTCTTGAGCCGAGCAAGATACAATTCCGTCAGGCGCAGGCTCGTGGTTTTTCCCGATCGAATGGCTCGGGCTTGCTGCACGACGCTCGTCTGTGAGACTTGATTGTCATTGCTCCAATCGACGCCACCAACATCGTTTGGCTGTAAGCCATACCAAGTGGAATCCTGGACACGATCCGTCGGCTGGACGGGGTTGGCACGCACGTCTTCGGGCAAATTCTCGGCGAAGAAATGTGGCGAAAAAACACTGGCAGGTGGCAAGTCGACATCCATTTCCAATTGCCGAAGTTTACGTTCGTTGTCGCTCTGAGATTGGAGCTGCCGCATCAAAGCTTCCTTTTCTTTGTCGGTTAGTTCAACGTCTGCAATCCACTGGGCCTCCTCGATCATTTGAATCGTGACGGCCGGACACTGGACGGCCTTGTGGGCCAGTGCACGTTGAAATGTAACTCCTCCAATGCCAATGGCTGACAATCGAACCAGCCATGATCGGCGACTTAGTTTTGACTGCATCTTCAAGTAGCCCTTCTCAACAAAACCTCAAACGCAAGCTGAGGGATCGCAACACCATTCCCTTTGGTCGATCATGATAGCAGCCGATCGCGCGCTAGCCAAATGCCCATCTAAATACTGAGAGTTATTCGGCGGAATAGGAACCGCGCGAATGAAATGGAGCGCGAATTGCGGAGGGATCGACAAATAGTGTTCTCGCTAGATTTTATTCGCGCGACCCCCCGAGCTATTTCAGAGAGTCGATCGACTAATCCAAATCAGCAAAAATTTCGTCCAACGTCTGACGTTCTTGGGTCGCATCCAACCAACCGAGTTCGAGCGAGCCCGATTCCTTGACAAAAAGTTGAAGCGGACTCATGTGCTGCACGCCTTCTGCTCCGACCGCTTCGTCAGGAACCAACGTGATCCATTCCCCCTGCAGAATCGATTCGGTTGGCGATCGGGGTGGTGTTGACGGAGTACCGTATTCGACCAATCCTCCGCAATTGGCTAGAAACACGTTGCATTCTGGGATTGATTCCGGAAGCGAATCGGCAAGCGTTAGCGAGGATTCCATTGCCTGCATTGATTGAACGATGGTGTGGCTCGCGGTATTCGAAACGAGGTTGCCTGCAACGAACGTCTCGACCCGTTCGAAATACCTTGCAACACTCGTTCGATTCGCGTCTTGCATTCCAACATAATCTGCGCCGGACGAGAGACCGCCGCTCGACGACGCAAAGATCGTTGCCCGGTCAATGCCACCCGCCGAAGCAATCGCTTCGACCACTTCAAAGCCTCTCGCAAACGTCGAGAAGCCAGGGCCCACGATCGAAGTCACTTCGCCACTGCTGCTCAACAGATCATCGCCCGCCGAGTCGTAGAGAGACGCTCGATCGACACCGCCGGTCGGAGCGTAAGCAAATACACGTTCGAATCCAGAAACGTAATTGAAATAGCCTGCGCCGGCCAAACTGGTAAATTGAGGTCGGACGCTCAGCTGATCGTCACCCACGGAATCAAATACAAACGCTTGATCGTCACCACCCTGCAGTGCGTGGACGAAAATCCTGTCCATCTGTTCCACTTGGAAGGCGTATCCTACGCCGGTCAACTCGGCTTTGTTCGGCCAGATATTCAGTCGATCATCCGTGGCCGCGTCGTAGAGATAAGCCCGATCGGGACCACCTCCCCCAATGAATTTCACCGACTCGTAGTTATTCGCCGTGATTTGAATATGATCGCCCAGAAGCGTGGATGTGCCTGGCCTCAATTCAACTTTCTCGGCGCCTAACGAACCCAGCAATGAAAGCGCGTCATTGTTGAGATCACCATGAGCCACAACGGTCGCTATTGCCTTTGCGTCGAATTGATATTTAACTCCGGCGACTTCGGTGGACAGCCCGCCTCGCAAATCGATCGTAACGCGATCTGATCCCTCAGTTCCGTGGAGGGTCAGTTGATTGCCCTGCTGCTCCACAAGGTTTACCAGCTTGACACTCTGTACTGCGGAATTGGAGGAGCCAGGATTGGGTAGCGAGAATTCGATGCTTTGCCCTTGAACGACGTTCAGGTCGACTCTCCACTGGTTGTTTTCGATCGTCGAATCGGTCAACGTCCCGTTCGGTATCACTGGACGGAACACTTGCAGGCTACCAGCCGTCCGAGTTCCCGAGTCGACCACCACCGACATCAGGCCGGTATGTTCCGCAGTCACTCGATACCGAACGTCACTCGACAATTGCTGTTCGAGAAAATCCACGGATCCCAAGTCCGTCACTCTGGTAGGAGGCACAGGGCTAGTTTCTCCTCCACCCTGGGAGCTTGCTTGGAACGTCCAGTTCAATCGATAAGGGCCTATAGAATCATTGTCGCCGATGCTCAGTCCAATGGCCTCTCCGGCGACCACCGAGAATGAAAGCTTGCCATTCTGGATTGGCAACAAGGATTCTTGTCCACCCTTAAGCAATGAGAAGCTCGCATCGTCGACATACTCGCTACCCAACTGCAGAGAAATCAAACCGCTTTGCGTTGGATGGAATCGAAAGGTATCGCGATCGTTCAGCGAGTTGATCCAACCGTCGGTCTGCCAAGAGTTTTGAATGTTCGTCAACTGGGCGTTTGCAATCGAATCGCCGACCGAGTCTTTCGGAACGAGGCTTTCGATGGCACGATCCAAATCGAGCGAACTGTAGCTGCGCTGGGTGACGCTATCCCATACCGAATTGGCCGTTGATTTCAGGTGTTCGTAGATCGATTGAGGAGTGATGTTCTCCAGTCCCGCCATTTCCATCGCTTCGCGAACGAGCACACTTGCGCCGGCGATGTAGGGGGCGGCCATGCTCGTGCCGTTGGCCTTGGCCCAATCATTGTTAATTCCATCCTTGCCATAAAAATAGTCGGGAACGGAGCTTTCGATGCCACGCCCGGGGGCAGCGATCGAGCGGGCGTCACGCTGGCTAAAGTCGCTTAGCGATCCGCCCGCATCAATGCTTGAGACTGGGATGACAAAGGGACTTGCCGCGGGGTAGGAAAGTCCAGGAGTTTTGTTTTGCTGGAACGCATTGCCTGCGGAGACGACCACCACGATTCCATCGCGTTGCAGTTGCCCGAGTTCTTCCTCGAGCGTCCCCCACGTTGGTACGCTGCTCGAGTTCCAAGCGGCACCCAACGACAAGTTGACCGTCGTGATTGGGTTTTCGAATTGGTTGCGGTTGTCGTGAACCCACTTGAGCGCGCTCTCTGCCCATGCCAACTCACCTTTGCCTGTGTCGTTGAAGACGCGTAGCGCAACAAGGTCCACATTGGGAGCGACGCCCAAGTGCACACCGTCGTTGGCCCCAAGGATTCCGGCCACGTGAGTTCCATGAAATCCCGCAGGCGCATCGTCGTACGGACGAGCGTCATTTTCAGCGAAATCCCAACCGCCGACGACTCGAAAACCCGGACCATATCCTCTTCCTAAAGCCACGTGGTCGAACGCAATACCGCTGTCGATGACTGCAACGGTCTGGCCCTTGCCCGTGATGCCAAACTGCGAGTGAACTTGGTTCCACCCCGTTTGCGAATGCGCTTCCGCGAGATGTTGCTCCATCGGTGGCGGTGCAACGGTGTCTATTGGACTAATTGGCGCCATCGCATTTACACTCGTGTGCAACGAGTTGTTCGTAAATGACAAATCGGCTTCTGCAGGTCCGACATCCCATGGCATCCAGGGCATGGCCGAGAGCGCTAGTCGCCGCTCGCACTGTTCCCAGAACGGTTCGTGATTCCATGCGAATCCGACCCCTCGCTCGGGTGTTCCGGTGGGAAGCCGCTTCGCCGGGGCGATCTTTTTGTTGAATAGAAAGGTTGGGAATCGCATGGAATTGTGTGGTTGAGTACTGCAAGAAGCTCGTCAAGAGTAGGTCAACCTGGCGCGCAGACGCCTTGGGAATCGAGAGCGAGTGCCATCGCGAGACAACGGAACGCTAGCACATTCGATTCATTCGTTAAGTTAGGCACTTAAGGAAGACAGTATGGTCCACTTCGGCTTGTATCAATTCTGAGCTTTTCAACGACCGATGCAAGCAAGGCATGACGATCACGAATGCGAGACCGCAGGTGGGGAACTACCCAAGGAATCCGGAAGTTGATCGGTGTTGCTACCATCAGCGGAGCCTGATCATTGCAGGGAAGCAATCGAAAATGGGTTCTGCATGAAATGATGGACACGAGAGCCGTTGCTGGTGCTAGGAGCTGCAAGGAAGCAAATCCAGCACCGAACGCGGCTTTTCTTTATGATCTTTGGAACCAAAACTCCTGATACCAGGGAAGTCACGAATCATGGCTCGGTTGAGTTGGACTCAACGTCTTTATTGGCGTTATTTTTCCAAACCTGTGAGTCAACGCGGGCTTTATTTGCACGCCATCGAGACTCCGTGTGCGTCGATTCTCGAAATCGGCATAGGTTCCGGCGAACGGATCAAACAATTGCTGTCGCTGTGCACCCCACCGGCAGGTGTCGCACAGATACGCTACGCCGGAGTCGACCCTTTCGAATCTGCCGACGATGGCAAGACGCATTTGCACCTTAAGAGCGCTCATCGCATGTTGGCCGAATTTGGGGTCAAAGCACACCTGATCCCAGGTGATGCATCCAACGCGCTGGCACGCGTGGCCCATACGGTTCTACCGAGCGATCTGATCATCATCGATGGCGACTGGGAATCGAACACCGTTCAAGGTCGAGCGATTCACGAATGGCTACCTCGATTGTGCCACGCGAAATCCACCATCTTTGCTTCGTCATTGCAAGGCGGATTGCTGTCCAAATATGCTCCTCCGGCAAACGCCATGGAGCAAATCGCCACGAGAAAAGCTGCCTAGAGCTTCGAAAGAATTTGTATTTAGGTAGTGGATCTTGTCAAAGATCCTGCAGCATCGGGTTGTGGATCTTGTCGGGTAGTGGATCTTGTCAAAGATCCTGCAGCATCGGGATCTTTAACAAGATCCACTACGTCCGGCCCCAATGTTGAGTGCTTGCCTGATGTGGCGGAGGATGCGGCTACGGATCTGACGGACGTTGGCGGGCGTCAAACCTATTTCGGTCGCTACCTCGGCGGTTTCTTTCCCATCGATGACACATCGCTCGAACGCTTGCCAGGTCTTCGGTTCGTAACTTGGCTTGATGGCTTCTAGAATCTCGAGAATGGAACGAGACGCATCGGTGTAGTTTGCGATCTCAGACTTGGATTCGTCGAATGGCCCAGGCAGTTGCATCAATCTATAGGCAATACTGGAGCCGCCAATACCGTTCGGTTGCTCGGAATGAACACGCAACCAATCCGAGATCCTGCGCTCGGCAATCCGTTTGAGCCACGCGCGAAACGCGCCGGAACCTGGATTGGAGTGAAACTGCGGCAAGCTCCTGGCAACCGAAAGGAGCGTTTCCTGCAGAATGTCCGCCGCACTCGCTTGGTCAACGCCGCGTAAACGACACCAAACTAAGATGCGTGGCCCATAAAGAGACACCAGTTTTTGCCAGGCATCGCTGTTTGAAATCTGTAAGCCAGCCAGTAGCGACGGGCTTGTTCCATTCGAGGAGCTCAAAATTTTGGCTTTCGTGTCACGCGCGCAACGACTTAGTAGTGTGGAAAGTCACTATCTTAAACGCTTCCCGTGCAAGTTGCACACAAGGCCGTCTAAAATGCAGTCTATGTCGACCACAGAAACACCGTTGTCTACGCTCCCTATCTCCTCCTGCCCAAGCCGACAATTGCTAGTCGAGTATTTTTCGGGCATGACCGATGATTTCGTGAATTCGAACATCGAGTCGCACGTCGCTCAATGCGAGGAATGCGAAAGGGTCCTGCAGGAACTGGAACACGAGTCTGTCCCAACCCTCAGCTCCTTGTTGCAAACACGACTGCAATCAGACCAGGAGAACGCAATCGTTGGACAAGCCATCGATTCGGCCAAGCTGGAAGCAGCCAACTTGGCCATCAACAATCCTCCCACCGTCGTAGGTCAGTATCGTCTTATCGAGGCCATCGGTCGTGGCGGAATGGGCCGCGTATTTCGAGCGGAGCACCTCAAACTGCACAAGACAGTGGCGCTCAAGCTCCAACCGGTGCATTTCGCGGATGCACAAAGCGTCGAACGATTCGATCGTGAAGTTACCGCAACCGGAAAACTGCATCACCCTGCAATCGTAACGGCCACCGATGCTGGCGTCGACGCGGGTGTGCAGTACTTGGCGATGGAATTCATCGATGGATGGGATTTGGGACGACTGATCCAAATGATACCCAACATGCACGTAGCCGACGTTTGCGAGGTTGGGCGTCAGGTGGCGCTAGGGCTCGCACACGCACACAACCAGGGCATGGTGCACCGCGACATCAAGCCGTCCAACATCATGCTGGACCGTTCGGGCAACGTTAAGCTCCTTGATTTTGGGTTGGTGCTCGTCGACCGATGGGATGGTTCCTCGACCGAGTTGACAACCGTCGGTCAATTCCTTGGGACGTTGGACTACATGGCACCCGAACAAGCGGAACGGAGCGCCTCGGTGGATCATCGAAGCGATTTGTATTCGCTTGGGGCAACGTTGTTTCGCATGCTGACCGGCCAATTGCCGCTAGCCATGTTGCCCAATCAATCACCGATTGAAAAGCTTCGCGTCTTGACGTCTCATTCCCCCATCCGAATCCGCACGTTGCGACCAGATCTGCCTTGTAACCTAGCAGATGCGATCGATGAACTCTTGGCCACGCAACCGGAAAAAAGATTAGCGAGTGCGGCACACGTTGCGCAGAGGCTCGAGCCTCATTGCCTCGGTGCCGACTTGGGGCGACTTGCGGAGGTCGCTGTGACATGCGAGTCGCGTCGCGATCCAGCGCCGTTTACGGCGTTATACGAGAACGGTCCAATACGGAAAACCTTAACGTCGACAAAACACCGAACGCTTTGGCCTCTTTGGATTGCGGCTGCGGCTCTGCCGTTTGCCATCTTCTTGGGTGTTCGTATTTTGCTCGAAAGCGATCAAGGCAACTTGGTCATCGAGTCCGAAGTGGATGACGTGAAAGTTCGAGTGCTGTCCGCTTCGGAGAGCATAGCTCGTGAAATGACCGTCGAGCGCGGCAACACTTGGACGAAGCTGCGTTCAGGTTCGTACGAGATCACATTTGAGACTGCCAGCAGTGACATTGCGGTCAACCCGAGCAAAGTCGTCCTCAAACGCGGCGAGACGATCATAGCGCGTGTCTCGAGAGAATCCAAAGTGACGGAGGGTACGAAAGAAGCTCAAAAACTTTCAAGCATTCCATTCGCAACTGACCCCTCGATTCAATCCTCGAAAATCGAGTTTGCTGGCATCGAACTCCCGCGATCGCTTGAGACATACGAGTACAAGGGCCAAACGCTTCTTGAGGCTCTACGGGTGCTCGAGCGGGAGCGATACTTCGTGACTTGGCTTACGGCACTGCAAAACGTGGAAGCAAGTCTCGATGCGCAATATAAAGATCAAATCCGTAGCACCGTTCAGAGTATCGCAAAGCGGAACGAATTCACGGATACGCAAAGCTTAATAAAACTGCGAGCATGGTACTCACCAACCGAATTAGACGCGGAATTCGCTCGCAATCTGAAGTCAACCACGAATTCAACAGCATTCATTAAAGAGGTTGACAAAATCCTTGGAGCGCGAGGCCAAAAAGATTTTTCCAATTTCGACTGGACAGTCATAAATGCTACTTGGCGAGAAATCGAGAATCGTCTCTCCGAGAAGACACGAGATAATCGTTTGGAGGAATCCTGGCTATTGGAAAGGTTACGGCAAAGCACAACGATCCAAAACGATCCTAAACTTACCCTGCACCTTCTTGAAAATTATCCACTTGTTGCGTTCGGGTTATTGCCCTGGGATGTACTGAGTGACAATCGCCATGAAGCACTAGTATGGGAATGTCGTCGTCACATCCTCAATTCATCTTCTACGGATCTCGCGCGTCTTCTTATTTTGCTTTCCAATTACCGCGGTACGGTTTCGAATTCCAAAGAAGCGCCAGCGTACATGAAAGATCTTCGAAGCCGGCTCGCGGCAGAATTGAAGAAATGGGTTGCGGACGGAACGGCACGTGGGCCCTTTGGTAATGGGCCAGTTTATTCTTTGGATTTGATGCGAAATGATGGAATCGAAATTCCATACGCAAGGATCGATCAAATGAACATGGGAGGAGGGCGAAAGGATGGGAAAGTGATACTACCTTTGGCGGTTGTACTGCTTCGCGAATGCGCGATGATGCCACGAGAATTCCGACCTGTGGCAGAGTTGCAGGCCTTGTCCGACAGATTGCAACCGCTCACTTTGGGCGGTTCGGAACTTGCGAAGAAGTTATTCAATGCCGAATGGTTGAACATCAAATGGACCCACGATGGTCGATTGTCCAGAAGCGATCGATCGGATCTTACCCCAGAAATCGCCGACGAACATCAAGGTGTTTTGATCGCGTATGCTTTGAGACGCTGGGCGATGGTGGTGGCCAACGGCGATGACCTACATCCCAATCGAATGGCAAGCTTATTTGTTGACATGATTAGGAAACCAGAGTTGTTTCCGTCGCTCGGTCGCGAGTGGATCGTCGAGCGAGGACGAGAATATTGGGGTCAATCAAAAATCGATGAGCTAAACGGAATGATGGACAATCCACGAAAGGTACCTGAAGGAGCATGGCAACTACACATCCATCAACCAGGTGTTTTCGTGGGAGATACCGCAAGGCTTACCATGCGAGCGGAAAACCAAGGGGTAGCGATATTGATGGATTTCGCTTTCGAGATGGAAAATGGGTCGTGGAAGATTTCTAAGTTGGTGGTGCCTGCGCATGGCAAACAAAATGCACTCATCGACAATTAGTTGTTACAGATCCCTATGCTGCAAGATCCATAACAAGATCCAATACCCAAAAAATTAGTTCCGAATCTAGAGTCGAACGATTGTCCCCAATCGTTCCTCGATCATTTTTGACACTTCTCGCGGATCAACACCATCCTCTCGGGCCCGATGCTGGCGGCGATGGTGGCACCCGCGTCCGGGATCGGCCTCGACGCCGTCTCGCTCGCGATCA
>JBEBHM010000941.1:0-2965 GCA_040080875.1 Pirellula sp. | reverse complement strand
GCTCCAATGATTCGTCGATTGCCGACTACTGCAGCGTCAAGATAGTAAATATTGATAGGCAGTAGTCATAAATCAAAAGAGGCAGTTTGCATGGATCAACACAAAAATGAGTTCGACGTGGTAATCATCGGTGGAGGACTAGCGGGGCTGTCGCTGGCTCGGCACTTGTTGTTAGAGACCGACAAACGCGTGCTGTTGTTGGAGCAACGTGAGTCCATTCCTGCCAAGAAACAAAAGTACGGCGAGTCGTCGGTGCAGGTCGCCGGCTACTACTACGCCAAGGTGCTTGGACTGGAAGAGTACCTGTTTCTCCACCAATTCATGAAGTACAACCTGCGCTTCTATTGGAAAACTTGCGGGCGGGCAAACGATCGTTTCGAGGACTACAGTCAAGCTTATATTCGTACCTTCTCCAACATTCCTTGCTACCAATTGGATCGCAATACGTTCGAAGCCGAACTGCTGCGTCGCAACCTCGAGAACTCTCGGTTTTCGTTGCAAACCTCCATTCGAAACTTGGATGTCACTCTATCGGAGGATAGCTCGCCACATGAAGTGCATTTTGATGTGGATGGTCAGCCGCAGATCTCTAGTGCGACATGGGTTGTCGACGCGAGCGGCCGCGGCCGACATCTCAGCCGCAAAATGGAAATGATGGAAGAGACGCCGATTCAACACGGCTCGGCATTCATGTGGGTCGATGGACTTGTGGATATCGAAAAACTTACCGATTCGTCACGTCACGAAATTCGTCTCAACAAGGATCGACGAAAGACTGGCCATTCGCCCCAGTGGCTTGGGACGAATCACTTCATGGGTGAGGGATTCTGGTTTTGGGTAATTCCATTGCAGGGCAAGACCAGCTTGGGTGTCGTATTTGATAACGCTACGTTTCCTCGTGAGCGAGTTACCTCTGCGGAAAAATTGCGAGACTGGGTCTGCGAAGAGTTTCCTTTGTTTGCACGCGACTTGTATGGACGCGAGATCTTGGACGAGAGTGCTCTTAAAAGTTTTGCCCATGGATGTAAACAGACGATTAGCCCTGCGCGGTGGGCTATGTCGGGCGAAGCGGGACGATTTACTGATCCATTGTACAGTCCTGGCAGCGACTTCATTGCGCTTCACAATAGCCTGATTGTGGATGCGATTCGGACTGAAAAGCACGCCGAGTTGCAGCGAAAGTGCTGGCTGCATGAAATGCTCATGGAAGCGATGTATAACTCATTGTTGCCAACGTACGCCCGAAGCTACGATGTACTCGGCGACCAAGAAGCGTTCATTCTTAAGTATTCATTCGAGTTATCTGTCTACTTCTCGTATTTCGTCTTCCCGTTCATCAACGACTTGGCGACGAACACAGCGTTTGTGCCTGCGTTTCTCAGCCGGTTCTCGAAGCTGGGCGACATGAATGCAAAGCTCCAGCAGTTCCTCAGTGATTTTCACCAATGGAAGAAAATCAATGGACGCAGTCCAAACGAGCCCTTGTTTCACGACTTTATGCAGCTCGAGCCACTGAAACGCGCCGAGCAAACATTTTACCAGGTTGGAGTCACTGGAGACGAAGCCAAAGCCATACTTGACGAGCAGTTTGTCAGCCTTACGGAAATGGCGAAATTCATTGTCGCCTACATTTTTTCGGTCGTACTGGACGACGAACGTCTGCTGACGAACGGTTCGTTCGTTGAGAGTATCGACCTGAAGAATTTGGTTTTTGACCCCGCTTGCATGCAACGTCACTACGATTTGCATTGCGACTCGGCACACACATATGCATGGAAACTCAACCCGCATGCGCTGCGTTCATTCTCGCCTTGCACTGCACGGGCAGACGATTCAATACCGACGATAGTGACTTCACCATCATCTCCAACTGCAAAAACAAAAGTTCGCGTGTAGTGCTGCTCTTTTGCGTTACGGGTCTTGTTCATCTCGCAATAGTTGCTTGGTCAAAGCGGATCGAAATTCCGTTAATTGGAGGAATGGATGAATGACTTACTCTCAAACATGTTCCGTCTACCTATGGCGATGGCCCAAATGGGCGCTGAGCAGCTTCAGAAGATTCTAAACCCAGACCACTATGGGGCCACCAATGACCGAACCGGACACGATCGTGAAGAGTACTTGAACGGCGATGAGAACCATAATGGCTATTTTCTTCCCAACATGTTTGATTCTGGACGGCGCATGCTCGATGGATTATCAAAGAATTTCAAGGATGTTCCGGGGAAAAAGGACTTGGAACCTAGCGGGGGTGTTTATGATTTCCCGTCCAGTCTGTCAAGTTACAGAACTACGCCTGGCGCACCACAGCGGGCTGAAGAACGATCAGCGACAGCGATACGGCCCCAAACATCAACACGCGAGCGGCCAAAGGTGCATCCCTCCGACTTGGGCCGCCTTGATGTCAGCACGTTGGTCGTTGTGGGAGAAGGCTTAGCTGCTGGTGTTGGCGATTTTTCGCTGTCGTCCGAGCTTCAAGCGATGAGTTTTCCGGCGCAACTTGCACGGCATTTGGATACCGAGTTAAAGCAGCCACTCTTTGAAGCGCCTGGTATCGATTGCTCGCATACTTGCAGATCGTCGAATTTGCGATTCCCCGACTTGAAGCAAACTACAGTTTACATGGACTATCCCCCGACTTCGTATGGCAATCTGTCCATTCCCGGTTTCTTAGTTGGCGATTGCTTGCGATTGCGGCCTCGACCGCCACTAGTACATCAGGATGATGTCAAACAGACGTTGGCGAACATGATTTTGGATCCGCATGGACTAACGATGGGCATTGAAAAGAAATTTTGCACTCAATTGGAAGCCGCAATTGGGCGAAGCCCCACGACCGTCATCCTGGCATTGGGGTTTCGAGATGTCTTGGAGCCAGCCCTGAGCGGTAACAACGGACGGTTGCCATCGATTGCTGAACAGCGAAAAGACTTTGCGTCCATTTTGAAGGCAATGGAGAATGCCG
>JBEBHM010000240.1:0-11129 GCA_040080875.1 Pirellula sp. | reverse complement strand
AATCGCGAACCCCTGGCACTAAGCCAATTGCGAGAGCGCACACGCCGATCAGCAGCACGATCGGCAAGCCAATTAACCATTTTCGTTCTGTCTCGTCGTTGTCCATAGCGAACTCGATTTCTTGTGTGATTACTTGTTAAGTGGATTTCTTGTTGAAACAAACCGTTCTAGAAATGGCCTTCCTAGAAAATGACGTGGGCCCGAACCCATTCGATCGTGTCCTGCGAAATGACGAAAGCAACGCTTTTCTTTCCGCACTTTACGTCGACGATGACGCGTGCATCCGGATATCGCTTGAGCTTTGCCATGGCATCTTCATCCGGAACGCATCGCAACTTGACGACGGCGCCATCCTCGGCATCCATCTCAGCTCGCGGACTGATTCCTTCCGGATAGAGCCGACCTTTGTGCGTCACCGATGCCTCTGACATAGAAATGAAATCGACCTCTAAGTAGCCTTTTCCATCCTTGAGAGCTTTTTGCATGGCGTCGTCCAAATAGCTCATGCGTTTCTCCGGCATGAGTACTTCGATATGCCAAGCACCATTTGGGTCGGCGATGTCCATCAAGACTTGTCCCGTTGTTACGGGCCTAGAGTTCAGCACTTTTTCAACGTCCCAAGTGGTTACGATTCCAGAGATGGGGCTCCTTCGAAGCAGTTTTTCTCTCTTGTCTCTCAACAGCAATAACTGGTTTTGACGGTTCTCAATCGTTTGTTTGCTCTCGGTGATTTCTTGAAACAACCTTGCTTTTTCGGTCTCGTTGGAACCAGGAATCGATGGAAGAGCGCGTGTTGCATTGTCCAGTTTGCCGGTAGCAGTCTTCAGTTCTCCCTCTGCACCCACGATCTGCTGATCAAGATCGCGGTTTTTCATTTCAACCAGCACATCGCCCGCTTGAACACGCTGCGAATGCTTGACAAAGACCGACTGTACCTCGCCCTCCACATGAGCAAACACGTGACGTTCGACCGTGGGCTTGAGCTTTCCATTTCCCTCCAAATCGAAGTCGATGTGGTAGATGAACATGCCGATTATCACGGCCCCGATGATCGATAGGATGGTGGCAGTCTTTGGGAGCGCCGAACCTCGAAACATCCAAGTCATTCGGTCCAAGAATCGCCAAACCGGCATCAAGAAGATCTGGCTGTGCGTCTGGGAATTGGACAACGCGCGGCAAGCGTGTTCATAAACTAGATCGACTCGCCCCTCAAGCACAGGACGCGGTAGCTTGGTTTCGATCTGCTCAACGATGAGCGCTCCGATGACGTCTCGCCGAATGCGGGCTTCGTTCGTTTCGTTCCTGGCCGCAAGAACATCCCCTTCGGTTTTTCGCTCCGGTTGCCGAATAGGGAGGATGGTGACGGTTCGGCCGTGCGACAAATCCACGTAATCCTCAACCGCTTCTTCGAGTTGTGGCGGCAAGTCTTCGGTTGAACCGTCATACCAAAGCGGCTCACCGCTTCGAATGACACGCGTGGCAAGGTTGTTCAGGGACTGGACGATGTTGGATCGATTCTCGATGGTATCTTGTCCAGAAATTGCAACAACTCGCGCTTTGCCCCCCTTGAGCATCGCGACGCTCACTCGGTCGCACTCGATCAATCGGCGGCCTTCGTTCACAATCGTATAAGCGGTATCCTTGAGATCCAAGTTTTCATGCACGAGCCGTGCAAATTGATCGGATTGCTGCCAAAGCTCCTGTCGGTTCGAAACTTGTTGAAGTGTATGCCCTTGAAGCCATTCACCGATCAACTTGGTCATGTGCTCCAAAAATCGCAAATAACCTCGTTGCGCATCGGCCGGAGCGTCAGGCCGCTGGAAAACTTCTAGAAGTCCAACGGACTGTTTGTTTGCTGTTAAAGGTGCCGTGACCAGCAAATATCGAGTGGGATTCCCTTCGCCTCCTTCCTCGCCCGAGCCGGACATCGGCGGAACAAGCTCCGCCCGGCCCTGAGAAAACAGACGTGACAGCAACCGACCATGCAGACCAGACGCTGGATTGCTGGATTGCAACAAGGCAGGATCGAGCTGAATCTGGTGGGTCAGCCGCATCGTGCCCTCCTCGTCCAGCAACCAAATTGCCCCCCCGGTAGCTGCAAGTGCCGAGATAATTCGCTGCAAAACGGCAGGATAATACTGCGCAGCGGGTGCATCGGATTTCGAAAGATCCGATATTTCGCTGACTAAGCTCCGAATATGTCTTTTAGTATTCTCGACATTCTCGTCCGTTGTTCCGGAAGCCATAGTTGTTGATCAATACGAAATGAGGAATGGTTTGAACTATCAGGTATTCGACTACCCAACCAACTTGATTGCTAGCGTGACATTTCTAGCGACCCGAAATCCCACATGCGCGGATTGCGAGATTCTGAATCAAGATACGCAAGGTGCTGGCGTTGCAAAAGATCCAATCCACCGTTCGTGCCCCAGTTGAGCAATTCCCTGTTCCGCACCTGCCGGTTGACCCGAATAGGAGGACCTTAACGGTCGGGTAGTTCCAATCGATTCGAACGGTTTGGCGAATCAAATCGCTCGAAGCTCGCCAACGAACGGATTCGAACCCGTCTCGCTGTCCTGCGAATATGTTTTTTACACTCTGCGCTGCGTTAAAGCAACTTCTAATCGAACGCTGCCTTCACAGCAGTGGACTGACCAGTCGCCCAAGATTCTCCCCAAATTTGCTTGTCCTCGATCGCTTATGCCAAGTCTCTGCATCCATCAACTCGGATTGGTCGAGATACGATTGCTGAAGCTCTCGCAACGACTGAGTAAACACATCATCGTAAACGGCTAACGTGATCTCGAAGTTTAAGCGAAAGCTTCGTGGATCCATATTGAGCGAGCCGAACAAGCTGACGCATTTATCGATGGTAACGCTCTTGGTGTGCAGCAAACCTCCGTGAAACTGTGCGACAAATACACCTGCATCGAGCAATTCCCCTTTGAAGGTGCTGCTAGCAAGTCGCACCAAAAGCGAGTCGACTTTGGCTGGCAATATGATGATGACCTTGACGCCGCGTTGGGCAGCTGTGGTCAGTGCCATTTGCAACGACTCGCTCGGCACAAAGTAAGGAGTCGTGATGACTAATTCTTGTTTGGCTGCATAGATGGATGTGATCAGAATTCGCTCGATGGCTTCGACACGATTCACAGGTCCGGAGGGTAGCACTTGTACGGGGCTTTCCCCATGCTTGGTCACTCTTTGTTGTCCCGTCAAGTCGGGCAGATCTGGAGAAGATAACATCGTCTCGATATACCAATCGGTCTGAAACGTGATCGCGAGCGCTTCGACCGAGGGGCCTTCGATACGCACCATTGCATCGACCCACTCGCCGACACCAGCGCTTTTTTTGAAGAAACGAGGATCGACCATGTTGAGGCTTCCGGTCCAACCGATCACATCGTCGATAAGCACTATTTTTCGATGGAGTCGCAAATCAAATCGAACGAACGGCAAACGCCACAACCCGCCTGGCAATGCGGCCTGGACCACCACACCTGCGGTCCGCAGTCGCGTCGCGGCGGAACTCCTTAGAAATGCTTGGCTGCCGATAGCATCCACCAAATCTCGGCAAACGACTCCACGAGCCACTGCCCTTTCGATCGCCGAGACCACTTCGTCGGCACGACCGCCGCATTGCCAAATGTAAAACTCAAAATCGCAACTAATTCCTGCGGAATCGATATCTTTGATCATGCGATCAAAAATCGCATTCCAATCGCCAAGCAATTCAAGAAGGTTGCCCGACAACGTTGGTACCTGCAGCATGTTCTCGCCCGTGCGAGATAGCTGTTCCCATTCGTCGGGCATTCCATGCCATCGAACACCAAAAGTTGGCTGATCCAGCGCACGATATCGTTCCCGGATCGGTGCAGCGAGTTGCCTTACCAAACGCATTCGACGCGACCCAAGCTTCAATTCGCCAATCAACAAATAGATGCCGATCCCTACGAATGGAACCAAGAATACAATCATGATCCAGGCAAGGGCTGCCCCAACGGACCGCTTGCTCATCACGACGCGAACGACAATGACGAGTTGTACCACCGCGTGTAGCAAAAATAACAACTCAGCCCAAGCGAACGGAGGCAGCTGCCCTAAGCTCTCAAAGCCAATTGTCTCAAAGAATGAGCTCACAAATCACTACGCAAGACTGAGACCGTCCGACGTCGAATCACCAAAGGATTTGGTCGGCGTCCCAAAATGATTAAGCATCGATACATACAAATTCGACATCGGTTGTTCCGTTGCACGCAAGTACCTGCCGGTGGCGATTTGCCCACCCGCATGTCCCGCGAGTATGACAGGCAGATTGTCATGAGTGTGCCGATTGCCATCCGCAATGGCACCGCCGTACACAATCATGGAATTGTGGAGCACGCTGTTGCCGTCCACGTCTTGCATGTTGGAGAGGCGGTCCAGAAATCTGGCGAATCGATCCAAATAAAATCGATCGATCTGCGCGACCTTGGCCGCAAGTTCAGGTGCGTTCTGGTTGTGGGTCAAATGATGGTGCCCCTCGGCAATTCCAATCTCAGGAAAAATTCGGTTGGATCCGTCATAGGCCAAGATCAATGTGGCTAAACGCGTTGCGTCGGTCTGAAACGCCAAGGCCATCATGTCAAACATCAAATCAAGGTGACCCGAGAAAACGCTTGGAATGCCTTCAGGCGTCGAGGCGCTTGGATTGGGAATCGGACTGAACTTGGACGACAAAGCCAATCGTTGCTCGATGTCTCGAACGCCAACCAAATACTCATCCAGCTTTTTCCTGTCCGCCGAACTCAGTTCCTTCTGAAGACTGCGAGTGTCTTCGATGACGAAGTCCAATATGGACTTTTGCGTCGATTGACGTAGCTGATAGTTCTTGGAACGCTCTTCTTGGCTGCCAGCACCAAACAGCCGCTCAAACACCGACCGCGGATTGGCGTCGGGCGTCACGGGTGTGGTGGGTGAACTCCACGACAAGTTGTATTGATAAGCGCACGCATACCCCGAATCGCACCCACCCGAGTTTCTGATGGCATCGCAAGTCAATTCCAGGGATGGAAAACGAGTCAATTGCCCAACGCTCTTAGCCGCCACTTGATCGACCGAAACACCTACATGGATATCACTGCCAGCCGTTTTGCGAGCGCGAGCACCGGTCAAGAACGTTGCGCTCGATCTCGCGTGATCGCCCGCTCCATCGCGGCCTGCCGTTGCGTTCTCATGCTTGAGGCCGCCGATGACTTGAAAATGTTTCTTGAGCGGCTCTAGCCCCTTCATCGACGTGTTGAGTTGGAATTCGGACGGTTCACCGGTTGGAAACCAGTGATTCTGTTGGACTCCATTGGGAATGGACATGAATGCCATTCTCAGCGGAACACCGCTGGCAGTCGTGGCGACTTGCACCGCCGAGGAAGTGCTTTCAGCTCGTACGAGCGACTCTAAGGGAGGGAGAGTCACTGCCGCCCCAATTCCACGGAGCAGTGCACGCCGCGAAAGGGACCAATGCGTTGGATGATCGTGGTTCATAATGGGCAATCGCCTCATGGTTTGTCGGAAGCCAGTTTGTTCGGCAAATGAGCTGCGGGTCTCTGTCTTTGGAATGGAGTGGAATTTACGATCCCAAAGACGAGCTCTTGAAACTTACCTTCGTTGGCATTTAGTCGTCCAACCAAGGTATCCAGCGTGTATTCGTCATAGTAGTCAATTCCTCGCCCCAAAGCATAGACTAGCATCTTCTGGGAAACACATCGATAAAAATCCTCTCGCCGCTCGGTTGCTAAGATCCTACGCAAATCTCTGACGTCCTTGAACTTCTCGCCAGTAATGAGCTGTCCCCCAGCGTCGATGGGCTGTTCTTTGTCTTTGTCTCGCCAAATTCCTAACGCATCATAATTTTCCAGCGCGATCCCCAACGGATCCATCCTGGAATGGCATGAGGAACACAATGCAGACTCGCGGTGAGCTGCTAACACCTCTGCCAGGGTCGGCTCTCGGCCCGGAAACTTGCTCGCGGAATCCTCGAGTGCCGGGACATTGGGTGGAGCCGGCGGTGTCGGAGTTCCCAACACGTTCTCGAGCAAAAAAAGCCCCCGTTTGACAGGCGACGTGCGTGTCGGATTCGATGTCACCGTGAGCATCGTCCCCTGGGTAAGCAGTCCTCCGCGCAGGCTATCGGCAGACAGCAATACTTGCCGCATTTCGCTCCCTTGGACATCGGGAATGCCGTAGTACTTTGCGAGCTTCTCATTCAAGAACGTATAACCCGGGTCGATCATCTCCACCAGATTTCGGTTCTCATTGGCAATGAACTCAAACAGCATTTCGGTTTCTTTGCGCATGGCGGTCCGAATTTCCGCGTCCCACATGTTCTGGATGTTTCGAATTTCTTGAAACCGGTTTCTGCGTTTTTCGACTTCAGGATCGACCGGTGCATCGGTTGGTTGTTGCGAACGACGTCCAAAGCGACTGCGTCGAAAGGCAGCCCCCAATTCATCGAATTCTTTTTGCAGGCCATAGACTGCGAGTGGATCGATGGAGACCTTCTCGACATCGCGAGTTCGCAACCATTGCCCGACGAAGTTCTGCACCAACGCCTTCGAACGCTTGTCCTTTAACATTCGATCCACTTGCTGATCCAACTGGCTCCGAAGCTCTCCACGCCTGGCGAGATCGAGCAACTCGGCGTCAGGCATCGTCGACCACAAAAAATAGGACAACCGCGACGCGAGCGCATACTCGTCGACCAGTGGATACGGATCGCTGGCGGTAGGCGGGGATGCCTCCTCCAACCGAAATAGAAATCGAGGCGAAGCGAGCATCGGTACGATTGCATGGGCGATGCCCGCTTCGAAGCTCGTGCCTGGTTGCTCACAGAATTGCTCAGCAATTGCAACAAGCCGTTCTATGGCCGCGCCATCGATCGGCCGACGAAACGCTCGAAATCCAAAAGCACGAAATATTTCGCGTGCATATTCACGGCGTTCCGCCGGGTTGTCACTGGCTTCCCTGCGAGTAAAAACGCGATCGTATCCCTTGGGTGGTTGCCATTGGGAGCGATCGAGAGGCCCCCGAACGATTAACGAATCTACATCCAATTCCGAGAACACATCTTCCTTAGTCTTTTCGGTGAGAGCAATCGGCGTCACCTCGAATTCGAATCGAAGCGAGCCCGCCTCCCATTGACGTTCGAACGAGTAAGGATGCCGTTTGGATTCGTCCCAACCGAATTCACCTCGGAACAACTCTTGCCCATCTAACTTGCAGATGACATTGCATCGTTGTGGCGAAGAATCAAACGAACCGCTGGCCTTGAGAACGATATCCAACGTGTACTTGCCCGGCTTTTCGATTGGAACCGTGCGCGCGACGCGATGCGGCTTGTTCATGCGCATGTTGTCACCGTTGGAGCCGTTTTCGCCAGCGAAATCAGTAGCCCTGAAACGTTGCTCAGGAATCACCAAATTGGTTTTCGGAATGGCCTCTTCGACAATCTGGGATGCGGCACTCAAAAACTTTTCCACCACCATCGGCGACAAACTCAAGGCGTCCCCTACGTTGTCGAATCCAAAACCCGTGTCGTCCGGTGGGAATACGATTTCCGAGTTAAAGTCGATGCCAAGCAAATCACGAATCGTATTGGCGTACTCGCGCCGATTCAGTCGACGCAATGTCACTCGCCCCGGATCAGGATGCTCGCGGTCGATTCCAAACGCATCAAACTTGATCCAATCGGATAGTTGAGCAATCTCGCCTTTGGAAAGCCGGCCATCGGATGCAGGGGGTGGCATGGTTCCCGCTCGCACATTGGTCAATACTTTCCACCAGCGTTGGCGAGTCTCCTGAGTGTGAGTTTGCCCTAACAATTCATCCAATTTGAGGTTGCCCTCGCTAGAACCATTGCCGTGACAATCGTAACACTGTTGTCGCAAGATCGTAGCGACGTCTGCCTTGTCCGATTCAGCCAACACCACGCCCCAAGAAGTCAGCCAGACGCTGAATAAAAAAGCAAAACAGCTTGGAAAATAAATCTGCAATTGCAAGGTGGGGCTCTTAGGAGAGGGTATCGACTTGTGCGGCGTGGACTCACGCCATTGTAACATCACCCGCCGACTGAGCCACCAACCCGCAACTCTCGCTTATGAGTACAATGCTGTCTGATTCAGCGATTGTTTCGAGGCCCACGCAAAAAGGACCCATCCCATGCGTCGATTTTTTTCACTTTGTTTGGTTCTTGCCTGCCTAGCCGCAACGAATGTGAATCGGGTGACCGCCAACGATGGCGATTGGCATCAATGGCGTGGACCAAATCGCGATGGGATCTCCACCGAAACGGGCTTGCTCTCAAGTTGGCCTAAAGAGGGACCTCGCATTGTTTATCAGTCCAAGGGGTTGGGCTCGGGTATGGCGAGCGTGGCCATCGCAAATGGACTCGTTTACACCATCGGTAACGTTGCAAAGAATGCGCAACTCGTCTGCCTACAACAGAATAACGGCGACCTCGTCTGGAAAACGCCTTTTGCCACCGCCAAAGGTCCTGCCAACGGGACCCCGACGGTCGATTTGGAAACGGGCTTTGTTTACGCCATTTCCTTTGATGGCTCCATGATCTGTTGCGATGGTAAAACAGGCAAAGAAATTTGGACCCGAAATTTCCCCAAGGACTTCAAGGGAAAAATCGAGTCCTCGTGGGGGTTCAGCGAATCTCCGTTGATCGACGCAGACCGTGTGCTCTGTACGCCAGGCGGTGTCAATGCCATGGTCGTAGCACTGAATAAACGCACTGGCGAGACGGTCTGGTCTGGAAATGCACCTTCTGGCAAACTCAGAGGGAACGATGGTGCAGGTTATTCGTCGATTATTATTTCCAATGCTGCTGGCAAAAAGCAATATGTGCAGCTCATCGGGCATGGCATCGTCAGTTACGACGCAGCCAACGGTGATCTGCTTTGGAATTACGATCGCGTTGCAAACAAGACGGCAAACATTCCAACCCCAATCGCTAAGGATAACTTTGTGTTTTGCTCCACGGGATACGGAGATGGCGGAACGGCGCTGTTGGAGATCTCCCGCCAAGGGAATAAATTCAACGCCAAAGAAGTCTATTACAAATCCGCAAAGGAACTGCAAAATCACCACGGCGGCATGATCATGATCGGGGACTGTGTCTTTATGGGGCATGGTCACAACAATGGATTCCCTGCTTGCGTCCAGTGGCGTACTGGCAAAGATCTTTGGGAAAAAGGCCGAGGACCTGGATCTGGTTCGGCGGCCATCGTATGCGCCGACAAAAAACTATTTTTTAGGTATCAGGACGGAACCATGGCGGTCATCGATACCAATACCAGCAAGTACGAATTGCTTGGCCAATTCAAGTTAGCCACGCTGCACGCTGAAAGCTGGCCACACCCCGTGATCGCGAATGGAAAGATGTTCATTCGGGACCAAAATGAGCTCGTTGTTTACGACCTCAAAGAATAATCCGCGAGAACCTCTGAATGAATCTCAATTCCGAACGCCCATCCTCCATTCGTACGCGCATCGTATGGATCAGCGTGCTCATGGCCTTTGGTCTCTACTTGACTCGCATCTCGATGGGGGAGATGGTCAAGTCCGAATCGTTTTTAACAGATCCCACTCTCGTTAACGCCCCCTCCACTCGGTTCTCGGTCGATCTAACCAAAGTTCAAGACGAATCGCAGGTCAAACAGCTGATCGCGGAATTGCAACAACGTAGCGGCCAAAAAGAATCGGCGGCCAATGTCAAAACACCCATGACATTGCGAGACAATTTGACCAAGCAAGAAGCCGACGAGCTTTTGAGCCGTCTCGAAGCGTCCGGTGGCGAGGGGTTTATCCGAATATCCAAACAACAAATCGGCAGTATCCTGGGAGGCTTTTTCTTTACATACGCATTGCTTCAAGTGCCCGCGGGATGGTTCAGTGATCGCATGGGTGCACGGCGCGTTTTGACGGTCTACATACTGTTTTGGTCCTTGTTGACCGGCCTGACCGGGCTGGTATCCAGCTTGGGTGGACTTTTGGTTGCACGCCTGGCGTTTGGACTTGCACAAGCCGGCGCTTATCCGACAAGCAGCTCCATCGTACGTCGTTGGTTTCCGCTGAGCGAACGCGGCCATGCGAGCGCACTGATCTCGTTTGGCGGACGACTGGGTGGGACCGCTGCACCCTACCTAACCATATTTCTTATTTGGAATGCCGGCGGCTGGCGACCGACACTTTTGATGTATGGAATCGCTGGGATCGCCATCGCGATTTCCTATTACCTGATTGTGCGGAATCGCCCTTCCGAACATTCCGCATGCAACCAAGCGGAACGGGACCTGATCGGAACGCTACCTGATGATCGGAGACCAGAGACGCGGCACGTCCTGATGATGCTTAAGGCTTGCTGTCTGAGTCGAAGTTTATGGTTGAACTCCCTCGGACAGTTCTGCGTGAATATCGGCTGGGCATTTCTCGTAACTTGGTTACCGACCTACTTAAAGGAGGTGCAGAAGGTCCCAGAACAACAAGGTGCCTTGATGCTTTCCATTGTCTTGGCCATGGGGATGCTCGGACAACTGATCGGCGGGAGCGCGACGGACTGGAGCGTTCGAAGATTTGGATTGCGTATCGGTCGCGTGTTGCCCATCACGATTTCTAGTTTCATCGCCGGCATTGCATACCTTTGTTGCCTCGGAATCGATTCGGTCTGGGGCATCATCGCTTGCTGTGCTGTGGTTTCGATGATGACCGACGTTGCCAATCCGTCGATTTGGGCCTTCATGCAAGATGTAGGTGGACGAAATACGGGTGCCATCTTTGGTTGGGCCAACATGTGGGGAAATCTCGGCGCGGCAGCCAGTTCGAAAGTCGTTCCGCTGTTGTTGGTTTATGGGTCGAACGACGGATCCGGACAAAGCCTAGTCTTTGTCACGTGCGCGGTCGCGTTTTTTGTTGCAGGGATATCCGCGCTTGGGATGGATGCGACCAAACCGTTACGAACGGCCACAGATTAGTCGTTGGCGCCTGACTCTGCCCAATAGCACCAAGAATGGGAGTCATGGTATGTCGCACATAGTTGACCACGGTTGTACTTATGAACTTACCATTGTATTTCTTGCCATTGTATTAAT
>JBEBHM010000940.1:0-2966 GCA_040080875.1 Pirellula sp. | reverse complement strand
TCCTATTGCTCCATGACGTCGGTTTCCCGACTTTTGGCAAGTTCGCCGACGGAGTTCTCATATTTCTTGGTCAGCTCTTGAATGTCATCTTTGGCTTTGTCTCGATCGTCTTCACTGATGGTTTTGTCCTTTTCAGCGGTTTCGACAGCTTTGTTAGCATCCCGGCGAACATTTCGGATGGCGACTCGCGATTCCTCGGATAGGTCTTTGATCCGGGCCACCAATTTCTTGCGGACGTCGGTACTTAAGGGGGGACTGTTGATTCGGATGAGTCGCCCGTCGTTTTGCGGATTCAATCCCAATTCGCTGGCCACGATGGCTTTTTCGATGTCCTTGATGGTGCTCGGATCAAATGGGCGGATGACCAATTGCTGAGGTTCGGGCGCCCCGACGCTAGCGAGTTGTTTGAGAGGCGTTTGTGAACCGTACACGGTCACCTTTACGGAGTCGAGCAGGCCTGGCGTAGCCCTGCCCGTACGAATTCCTGCGAGATTGTTTTTAAGAACACCGAGTGCTTTTTCCATGCGTTCTTCGGCGTCCATCAAGATGTCGTCAACACTCATATTATTAGCTCCTGACTGAGAAAAGAGTTTGAGGAAATTTCGGTAGGGAAATCACGATGCATTGATGAGAATGCGTTCACCTGAGGCGGTTCTCGGGCTGATTCGTGTTCCAACTTTTTGGCCGCTAACGGCCTTAACAATGTTCCCGTCTTTCTTGAAATTGAAGACGAGAATGGGTAATTCGTGGGTTCGGCATTGGGCGATGGCGGTGGAGTCCATGACTTTGAGGTTCTTTTCGATGACCGTATCGTAGTCTAACTCGCGATAGAGGATCGCGTGCGGGTTCTTTTCGGGGTCGTCGCTGTAAACGCCGTCGACTCGGGTGGCCTTGAGCACAATATCTGCGTCAAGTTCCAATCCACGATTGGCTGCTGCAGTATCTGTGGTGACAAAGGGAGCGCCGGTACCGGCGGCCAAAATCACGATGCGTCCTTTTTCGAGGTGGCGAATGGCCCGCCTTCGAATAAACGGCTCCGCCACCCCATCCATTTTGATGGCGGACATGACACGCGTGGCACAACCAATATTCTCCAGCGCGTCCTGCATGGCCAGTGCATTGATGACCGTCGCGAGCATGCCCATGTAGTGTGCGGTCGCTTCCTGGATCATTTCGCCGCTGGAACCTTTGAATTGAGCGCCTCGCAAAATATTGCCACCACCGACAACGACTGCGAGCTGACACCCAAGAGCATGTGCGTGCTTGATCTGATGAGCAATGGCCGTCACTTCGTCCATGCTGATGCCACGTTCGCCGGCGTGCGCCAGGCTCTCTCCGCTTAGTTTTAAGATGACACGGGAATAACGTGGACGTTGCTTTTCTGGCGATTCCTCTGGCATGTGCTGGCTTTGGTAGTTGGAGAATCGATTGAATTGCCAATCCGTTGGCATCTGCTGTAGAGGAGTTGCTCCGCAACTCCGACCGAACAGCTAACTTACCGAGTTGCGGAGCAACACGGATACGGTAACTTACCGAGTTGCGGAGCAACTCGGTTACGGGCCGTGAATAATAACCGGAAATCGGGTTATCCACGAGAAGGGGCTCGTTTTCCTCCGTGATTGCTATCCTGGCTAGTGCGTGTTCAACAATAAATACCGGGTCTGGATGTAGTGGATCTTGTTAATGTTAAAGATCCCTTACGCTTCGCGTAAAATTGATGCTACAGGATCTTCAGTGATCCTCTACGCAAAAACAGGGCGTGAAGACGCGCTGGCCACCGCACAGGAAATACCTGCAAGTGGGATGTTGTTCAAAGTAATTCGCGTTCGGTACCTTGGTGCCGACGAGAAAGAATAGTAGGCTACCGCTGTTGCGTTTTCAGCCAACTTCTCATTTTCGTAGGGCCAGGCACAATGAAATTATTTGAAGGCAAGAAGGGATTGATCCTAGGAGTTGCAAATGACCGCTCCATCGCTTGGGCAATCGCTCAGGAAATCATGGAACATGGTGGTATTTGTGGTTTTTCCCATTTGCCTGACAAACCGGACGATGAGAAGAAGAAAAACCGTATGCGGGTTTCGAAATGCATCGTGGACTACCCTAGCCAAGCCGCCTTCCTCGAACCGCTCGACGTTCAAGATGACGCACAAGTGGTCGAATTCATGAAATTTGCTGGCGACAAGCTTGGAAAAATCGACTTCCTACTGCACTCGATTGCCTTTGCCGACCGAGATGACTTGTCTCGCGATACCGTCGAAACCAGCCGTGCAGGTTTTAAACTAGCGATGGACGTGAGTGTTTACAGTTTGATTTCCGTAACCAATGCGGCGCGTCCCCTCTTCAACCCAAATGCATCCGTATTGGCCATGACCTATTTTGGGGGCGAAAAATGCGTGCCAGGATACAACGTGATGGGCATATGCAAGGCAGCCCTTGATGCAACCGTCCGTTATTTGGCCTATGACCTAGGACCCACCAGCGTTCGCGTGAATGCCGTTAGCGCGGGTCCGCTCAAGACTTTGGCTGGCGTTGCCGCTGGCGTAGGCGAAATGCAAGAGTACTACGGATTTGTAGCTCCCATGGGGCGATGCGTGACGCACCAAGAAGTGGGACGCTCGGGTGCCTATTTGCTTAGCGACTACAGCGGAGGCATCACGGGCGAAATACTGCACGTGGATGCAGGCTACAACATCATGGGCAGCCCAGGTCGATTGCTTTACGAGTTTGCGAAGAAATAGCCCAACTCGCATAGCAAAGCAATCACCATGGAAATCGTAATCACGGCCGTCGGACCTGATAACGTTGGGTTGGCGGACCCGATCATTCACGATGTGACGACTCGCGGTGCCAACATCGCCGAGATTCAGATGTATGACCACGACGAGGCAGCATTGTTTGCGATGATGTGCCGAATCAAAATCGCGTCTGATACGTTTCTCGCACTCCAACAAGCCATGGCCCTCATT
>JBEBHM010000939.1:0-2967 GCA_040080875.1 Pirellula sp. | reverse complement strand
TCAACTCCATCAAATCAAGGCGGGGCATGCGGTTACTTCCTCACCTTGTCAGCCACCCAATTGGCCAACTCTCCGGGCGTCATTGCGGCAACGTGCCAGCCTAACTGAACCAAGCGAGTTGCTGTCTCGTGATCGTACGTCGGATTAGCTTGGCCATCCAGAGCCGCTAAACCCAAACAAGTGACGCCGCTTTCGACAAGCTTGCGGGCGGCGGAGTACAATCGCTCCACCGGCGCACCTTCGCAAAAATCGGTTACCAGCGCAACAATGGTCCGACGAGGATTCTCCACCAAATCTCCGGCGTATGCGACCGCTTGTCCAATGTCGGTCCCCCCGCCCAATTGGACTTTCATGAGTGTCTCCACAGGATCAACGCACTGCTCCGTCAAGTCGACGACCTGCGTATCGAAGATGCAAAGATGCACCTTCATCATCTTCATGCTGTAAAAAATGGCGGCGGTGATCGCGGAATGGATGACGCTGTCCATCATGCTTCCCGACTCGTCGACCAAGATAATCATCTGCCATCGATCGACTTGACGGCGAATACGCGAGTAGAAGATCGGCGTTTCAATCAAAACTTGCTTTCGCTGTGGATCATAGTTCTTGAGATTGCGACGAAGCGTGGAGTGGATGTCAAAATTTTTCGCGACCTTGTGCGTGCTGCGATTTTTTCGGTCAATCGCACCTTGGAACGCCGATCGCACTTCGGATGCGAGCTTTCGCATGAGGTCTTCGACGACCTTGCGAACCAAATGTTGCGCCGCCTGCAGTACCTCTGGATTCATCAAATGCTTGGTGCGAAGGACCGCCTTGAGCAAAGTTAGGTTGGGCTGTGCACGCGCGAGAACCTCGGGGTTGGTGACCATTTCGTCGAGCTGATATCGCTCGAGCGCATCCTTTTCGAGGCGTTCGATCGTCTCGCGTGGGAACAACTCATGCACTTGATTGATCCATTCTGGGACCGTTAGGTCCGAATCGCCAAGCCCACCTTTGCTGCTTTTATCGCCAGGCATACGAACGTTTCTTCCGGCCCCGTATTCACGATCGTACAAGTAGCCCAACATGGCGTCCCGTCGTGCGTCTTCGGCCGAAAGTCCTCCACATAATTGCTCGGAACCCGGTCCCATTACAAGCCGCCAACGCGATTGCCGGTGAATCGATTCATCCATGGTGGACCTCCAATCCATATCGTGCGATTGCCTCAAAGATCTGAGCCTCAATCGTCATGGCTTGGGCCGCTACCTCGGGTTCGACCTCCAGATCCGGTAGCCTTTGGGCGGGACCAATCCCAAGCGACTGAAAGAGCGTGGTCAGCATGTGATGCTTTTCGCGAGGCGTAAAGTAGGTGAAGGCCAATCGCATGGCTGGCAAGGCAAGCTGAAACCGCTCGGCTGTAAAGTCCATGATCGCTTGATCGATGGTTCGAACGACTTGCGGATGGCGTTGGACCATCTCACGGGCCAACGCAAAGAGTCCCGCCAAGAAATCTCCGAGCGAATTCGGATCGTGAAAGGCGAACAGCTCCGCAAGAATACACTCAGAATCAGCATCTCCGAGATTCCAAAGCATCCCGGCAACCGCACCGCGAACGCACGCGTGTTTTTGAGTATCGGCAAGTACACGGGCCAATGTACGTTGCACGTCTTCGCGATCTTCGACCAAACACTCGGGAGAACGTTGCATGACCTCTTGGACGCTGCGTATTCCGACGACGGTTTTGCGCTCGTTAGCAAGCTTTTGGCCAAGCGCGTCCATTAACCATAGGCCACGTGTGAAGCAATCGGCGAGTGGCTTTGCTATCGCGATCGAACGCTTGGTACCCAATGTCTCATCGTAATAATACAAATAATGCAAATGCGATAGCGCTTCCGTAGCCACGACGAAATCTGATTCCTCTGCAATCATCACCTCCATGCGAGTCAGCAAGTCTGCTGAGAGCGTATCGATTCCTGCGAGACACGCTTCCACGAGGAGTTTTGCGGCCTCAGCCGCATTGAGGTCAGCGGTACTCGCTATTTCAACGAGGCGGGCCGAAGCCGCATCCATCAGCGTCGTTCCATATCGCGACGCTTCGATGCAGGACGACTCGAATTCAGGTGTTTGTACCAACTCCCAAACTTCGCAGGGTTCCATCAAGTCTTTGCGATCGATGAAATCCGTCCCGCCAACACGCTTCAATCCACCGATGGACAACAGACGCAAGCGATGAAGCAATCGACTTCTCGCGATCCCGACCGAGTCATGCAATTCGACACGAAGTTGAGCGACCGCTCGGGGCATTTCGATGGAGAGGTTGTCCATTTCGTTTCGGATATCGACCACCAACGCAGGCACTCGCGTACCGGCGGCTAGTTTTCCAATTCGCTTGCCACGAAGAACCGCATGCACCGCATCCAAGAATGGGGATCGGCAATCGTATTGGATCTCGTCCTTGACCAGCGCGCTGGTGACCGCATCGACAAGATCGGTGCGCCAAACATGCTGTCGACCTCGAATGGCCGCTAGCCCTTGTGACGAAGTTTCGATCGCGATCAAGTCTGCGGTACTTACAGTCACCTTGCGATTCCTCAACTGATCCACCAATTGAACTAACAACGGATGATGCGAAAAGGGTTCGCGGTTCGACCGGCATTTCCAAGCCCATTCGTAAAAACCAGGACTCGGCATACCGGAGTTGTAGCCAGTTAGGCCATCAAGCCGTTCGTAAGAATAGCTCGTGAGGGCAATGCCACGAATCTTGATCTGAGGCTCATTGGGCTCTTGATGTCCATCGAAGTCATTTGCTGTGGTCTGCGCAACGTTTTCGTTTTCCTCATTCGTTGCTCGGATTGGTACTATCTCAGGAATCTTGCTGGACTGAGGCAGCTTGTTTGGAAACGCCAGTCCGTAACTATGAAAACCACCGGAGACGACCACGATCGTTCCATCGTGCTCTTCCAACGCTGATTGGATTCGAGATCGCAT
>JBEBHM010000239.1:0-11142 GCA_040080875.1 Pirellula sp. | reverse complement strand
CGTGGATTGGTGGTCAAACGTGGCCGATTGCCATTGGATTGGACTTTGGATGAGACCGGTTTGACAACAACGGTTTTTGAGGTTGTTCCTTTGCTCGAGTTGCCTTGCACTCCAGAACCGACGACGATTCGATCGTCAGACGATCCATCCCAAATCGAAGCATTCGGATCGGGAACCGGCTCAGGTTGCTTGAGTGGCCTCGGTGCTTGAGCAGGCCTTGTCGCTGGAGTCGGTTGAACCACTTGGCCCGACTTCGTGTTTGAAAACTGAATCGCCGAGTTCGAATCGCTTGTTTGATGAATGCTATGGTCGGCGATCGCGTGCCCAGATCCACAGGTAGTGCATGTGCTTCCGTGGACCGGCTGAGCACCTGCTGGGCAAGTGTCGCAGGACGACGGAAAATATTGATGTCGTGTCCAAAGATTTCGAAGTCGCCCGAGTGCCGTTGGGCAGCTCTGGCAATAGTCACCGGTAAACTGGCCGTTGCAGCCACACGGATCGCAAACCGGTGGTTCATTGATATGTTCGTCCCAATAGATTTCGCCGCAACCTGAATTGCAATGCGCACTGGCCACTCGGCCCAAAATTCGTGACCTGATACCAGCAAAGGGCAGGCAGGGTGCACCGCAGCTCACGCTCCCACATTCGCCTGAGTCACACGAACGGGCGCCGTAACCATCGCCAACCATGCGCACAGAACAACACCCTGCGTGGCTGGCGATCAACCCAAATGCCAACAACCAAGCCGTAAAAACAGATTTCATTTCCTGCGCCCCTGAATTTGCTTGCGAGCAAGTCGAATGAACTTCGATACGATGAGGTTTGTATCGGCCAGTACAATCGATACAATCAGCAAATCTTTCCAAACTTTGTGTGCTAGCATTTGATTTAGCTTGAATATGTCGATCGAAAAACTGTTGAGCTCCAGGCTCGTGGCAATTGTCCGACTAGAGGACCTTTCTCAAGCCGATCGAATTGCGGAAACGCTCCTGGGTGCAGGTATTCGCGCGTTGGAATTTACGCTTACCAATTCAGACTCCCCCTCGGCTGTACGTCGCATTCGTGAGTCATGTCATGAGATGCGGTCGGGCGGGTCGTTGATAGGACTTGGCTCGGTCCGTTCGCTGGAGGAAGCCAAGATCGCGGTCGATTGCGGTGCCCAGTTTGTTGTATCCCCCATCACTTCGATTCCGATTATCGAGTACTGCAAGAGCCAAGGCATCCTCGTCTGTCCGGGCGCTTACACGCCGACGGAGATCGCAGCGGGATGGGATGCGGGTGCCGATGTCGTCAAAGTATTCCCGGCGCGCTCGCTTGGTCCCAACTATGTCCGCGATGTGCTCGCGCCGATGCCTTATTTGAAACTGATGCCAACCGGAGGGATCGATTTGAACAACATACAAGCCTACTTGGGCGCGGGTGCCGTTGCGGTGGGAATCGGAAGCCAGTTGCTCGACCCAAGTGCGATTCGCGATCAGGATTGGGGACGTATCAAGGCGACCGCTGAGCGCTACGTTCAAGCTTGCGCGACGAATGGTCCCCATGCGAATGGACGCACCACAAATGAATGAACACGAATTCGATGTCGTCACCCTTGGTGAAACGATGCTGCGACTTACACCCGAAGCCTTTCTGCGACTTGAACAGGCCGACTCGTTACAGATCCACGTAGGCGGGAGCGAATCGAACACGGCTGTGGGACTTGCCAGGCTTGGTAAGCGTGTTGCGTGGGTTTCGCGATTGACGGACAATTTTTTGGGGCACCGCATCGAGGGTGCGATCGCAGCCCAAGGTGTTGATACAAGGTATGTCGTTAGGACCAATGGCGATCGAGTTGGTCTCTATTTCTTGGAGGCAGGATCGCCTCCGCGAACGAGCCACGTTATCTATGATCGAGCCAATTCGGCCTATTCGCGATTCACGGCTGACGATTTGCCAGCGGAACTGTTTGTTGTTGGCCGATCCAAGTGGTTGCACGTAACAGGTATTTCTTTATGGTTGACGGACACGTCGCGCGCGATGATCGATCGAGCCGTTGGGCTGGCTCGGTCGGCTGGATGGCAGATCAGCTTTGACGTAAATCATCGGACATTGCTTTGTTCTGCGTACGATGCGAGAGGCTATTGCGAAGATATCTTTCGATCTGCAGACTTGGCATTCTTGCCTCGCCGAGATGCGGTTCATCTTTGGAGTATGGAGCAGCAAGCATCCGATCAAGTGATCATGGAACAGCTGTTGACGTTGCGCGATGGAAAGCCGACGGTGATGACATTGGGCGATCGAGGCGCAATGGCAGCAGATGCGTCGCGAACGTTCGTTCAAGGTGTGGAGCGAGTGGAGCCGATAGGTCGACTAGGAGGAGGGGACGCATTCTCTGCTGGTTTCTTGTCCTCTTGGTTGGACGGTTTGGATTTGCAGCGATCGCTAAGTTGGGCGATCGCGACAGCCAGGCTCAAGTACAGCATTCCTGGTGATCTGCCAATCATCCACCTCGCCGAAGTGGAACGACTAGTTGCGGGCGCTGCCGATCAATCGTTGGTTCGGTAAAGCTGAACCATCGATCGGATAGACGAACTATTGATCGAATAAGATGAATCATCGATCGGATAATTAGTACTACAGCGCAGCATGTGGCGGTTTTGCTCCGCAAAACCGGTTGAGCGTTTTGTAATGGTAGGACTCAACGCCACTCCGCGCTGTAGTATGAGCTAATTCCCAATTCCTAATTCCTAATTCCTAATTCTGCTCGCATATGGGCGTTGACGAAACGCTCGACACGTTCCGCTACTTCAGTATTGCGAGCCATCATCAAGCCAAGCCTGCATGACGTTGCCAGCGACGTCGGTTAGCCTGAACTCGCGACCTTGATACTTGAACGTAAGCCGCTCGTGATCGATTCCGAGCAAATGCAAAACCGTAGCGTTTAAATCGTGAACGTGGACCGGTTGATCGACGACACTGAAACCGAATTCGTCGGTGGTTCCATACGAGATACCTCCACGAATGCCACCACCAGCCAGCCACATCGTGTATGCATCTTTGTGATGATCACGCCCCGATGTGGTTTTGTTGCCATTCCCATCAACGCCTTGAGCCAGCGGAGTTCGCCCAAACTCGCTTCCCCAAATGATGAGCGTGTCCTTGAGTAGACCGCGGCGTTTGAGATCCATGATCAAGGCTGCGGCGGGCTGATCGATGTCTTTGCATTTGCTGACAAGCCTAGTATCCAAATTGTTGTGGTGGTCCCAATCGCTGTCATACAACTCGATGATCCGAACACCGCGTTCGACCAGCCGACGGGCCAGCAAACAATTGTTTGCGAACGAAGCTTTGCCCGGTTTCGCACCGTACAGATCCAAGGTCTCCTTCGATTCGTCCTGCAGGTCCATCAGCTCGGGCACACTGGTTTGCATGCGAAAGGCCATTTCGTACTGGGAAATACGAGAAGCAATTTCCGGATCGCCAACGTCTGCCAAATGCACTTCATTGAGCGAACGGGTAGCATCCAGTACTCGTCGTCGACTTGTGTTCGAGTGACCTTCCGGGTTGGACAAGTACAATACGCTGTCTCCCTCGGATCGAAAGGGAATGCCTTGGTGCATACTGGGCAAAAAGCCGCTCGAGTAGAGACTCGAACCGGCACCACCAGGCGGTCCGCTTTGCAACACAACATAAGCGGGCAAATCGGTGTTTTCGGATCCCAAGCCGTACGATACCCACGAGCCGAAACTGGGGCGCCCGCCGCGACCAAATCCCGTGTGCAAGAATATCTGCGCGGGGGCGTGATTGATCTCTTCGGTATGCAATGAGTGGACGACACAGATCTCGTCTGCAACCTTGGCAAGATGCGGAAGCGAATCTGCAAAGTAGTGTCCGCATTCGCCTTGCCGAGAAAACTTCTGCCTCGAGCCAGCTAGCCGCATTTCTCCACCGATGAACGCAAATCGTCTACCGCTAAGGAAACTTTCGGGGCAGACTTCGTTGTCGTGTGCAATCAACTCGGGTTTCGGATCGAATAGATCGAGCTGCGAGGGCGCACCGATCATGTGCAAGTAGATGATACTCTTGGCTCGTACCGGGCCGTGCGTTCGAGGCGCAGGTCTGCCGTCTGCGGTTGTGATTCCGGTTGCGGTCGATTGATGCAGCAAGGCTCCTAAGGCCGTAGCGCCCAAGCTGAATCCGGTTGTATTAAAGAATGCACGCCTGCTTTGAACTTCGCTTTGCATCGTCTATTCCTTGGTGATCGTTTCATCGAGGTTTAACAAGGCGGAGGCCACTGCAAACCATGCGGACGAACGTGCCACCTCGGCGCTCGATTCGCGTCCAACGGCTTCCCGCTCGCTCTCAAAGAGCACTTGCAAAGTTCGCAGCTCAAGGTCGCTCGGTTGTCGAGCAACTGCAATTCGAAACGCGTGCTCCAACTGACTGGAAAGACCATCGCCCGGGACCTCGTTCTCGACTCGAGATGCGAGCCCTCGGGCAGCCTCAACATAGACCGGGTCGTTCAATAGATTGAGGGCTTGGAGCGGAGTATTTGAACGCCCACGATTGACGCGGCAAGCCAATCGAGCGGTTGCATCGAAATTGATAAAGCTCGGGTAAGGTGACATGCGCTTGAGGACCACGTAGATTCCGCGCCGATATTGTTCGTCGCCCGGGCTCACTTCATAGTCATATTGTTGGCCTCCAACTTTTTTCCAAAGGCCCTCTGGCTGCGGTGGTCGGATTGGTGGACCAAACTGCTTGAGGCTTAACTTGCCCGCGATGGCAAGCGCGTTGTCTCGAATCGATTCGGCCGGCAATCGAAATCGAGGTCCGCGAGCCAACAGGCGATTTTGTGGGTCGAGCTCGCGCAGTTCGACGGAACACTTTGAGGATTGGCGGTAAGTTTGGCTCGTAAGAATATGTCGCAGTAGTTTTTTTTGTGACCAGCCTTCCTCCACAAAACTGACAGCCAAAGCGTCGAGCAATTCTGGATGCGATGGCGATTCGCCCTTGATTCCAAAATCTTCTGGAGTCGTCACGATTCCAACGCCAAAAATTTCGGTCCATAGCCGATTCACAATCACGCGAGCCACCAGTGGATTCTTTGGCGACACTAACCAACGAGCCAGCGCCAATCGATCGCGTGGCCCTGATGGTTCAAATTCATGGAGCACCGCAGGTGTGGCTGGAGCAATCGAGTCGGTAGGCTTTCGATAGTCACCCCTCGCAAACATGGTCGATTGCCGCAGCTCAGGTACTTGCTGCATGACCAACGTTTTCGGTATCGATAGTTTGCTTCGTTGGGTCTGCAGGTCGGCTAATCTCTTGCGAAGCTCCTTTATCTGGGGCGGTTCCTTTTTCTCGATTGGCAAAGCTTTTTCGTAATCACCAACTAGTGCCGACAATCGGAACCTGCCGATGGTCCTGGCATTTCCGAAGTTCTGTACCAGTGTGAATTGAAGTTGCTTGGCACCGGACAGCAGGGATGAGTCCACTAATCGAAAGGCAGCCCAGTGAGGACGTTTGAATTGAGCCCCAATCGCCCAGGCAGTGTTTAGTTTGTTGTCGATCGCGTTGCTGACTTCGTAATTTTTTTGCGAATAGTCTGCGATCGCGTCGATTAACTCAAGCGGTCGATTTGGCCGCGCGTCGCCGTTACCCAAAACGGCTACCTCGAAATTATTGAGGACAAAATTGGGGCGCTCAGCATCACCGCGGCCAGGCCCTGTTCCAGGTAGCGAAGGATCCGTAAGTGTCTCGAGCAAAAAGCCGACTACGTTGGTAGGCACGGTCTGACCCAAGTCAACCGTGAGGGTGTACGTGTCAGTGTCGGGCGGTTCGTCCTGCAACAGAACCGAGCGGTCGTCCAATATTTCGAAGCTTGAACCGCCAGACGAATCGAATTGAATGGGCTTGAGCACACTTCGCGTCGATGCGATCGCGGCGGCTCCCTCTACGTTGCTATGGAGCTGGATGGCAGATTCCAACTCTTTCTTTGCGATGGCAATTTTGTTGTCCAACGCGGACATATCGTATTCCAACTGCTTATCTTTCAAATCCATGTAAGGACCGATAAAGCGAATGGAGCCGGGTACCTTTGGATTGGCGCGGTCCGCCTCGAGTTCTGTTTGATCAAAGAACGCGAACAGGCCATAGTAGTCCCGTTGAGTGAAGGGATCATATTTGTGATCGTGGCATTGAGCGCATTCGAGCGAAGTGCCTAACCAAACGTAACCGAGCGTATTGACTCGATCGACGACTTGATTGAAACGATTCTCGATCGGATCGGTGCCTGCCTCGACGTTGCACGGTGCGCATCGATTGAATCCGGTGGCGATGCGTTGCGCAGGAGTCGCGTTTGGGAGCAAATCACCCGCCAATTGCTCGATGGTAAATTGATCGAAAGGCATGTCGCTGTTGAGCGCTTGAATGACCCAGTCTCGGTAGGCCCATAGTTCATGCAAATCGTCCCGTTGAAATCCATGCGAATCCGCGAATCTCGCCGCATCCAACCAAGGCCTGGCCCACTTTTCACCGTATTGGAGTGAGGATAGCAGTCGATCCACCCAACGTTCCGTTGCCGCTTGCAAGTTCACTGAGGCGTCTATTGCAAATGAATTTGTCTCGCGCGGTGTAGGTGGCAGTCCAATGGTATCCAAATACAGTCGACGAATCAGGACATGCGGTTCGGCCGCATTGGAAAAACCGAGCCCCTCTGCCGTGAGCTTGTTTTGAACAATTTGGTCGACAGCGTTGGAGACCGAAATTTGCCCAACCATCTTTGGTTTTGTCGGAGGGACATATGCCCAGTGTTTTTGGATAGCTGTTTGAGAAGACCATGGCATACCCGCTTGGATCCAATCTCGAATGCGAGCGATATCGCGCCCGTTCAAGACGTCACCTCTTTTGGGCATGACTTCGTCGTCACCGCGAGGCAATCGAATGCGCCTCATCAATTCGCTTGCGTCCACGAGCTTTCGATCCACGACCAGACCGCTATCGCCTCCCTTGGCGATCCCTTCCACAGAATCAAGTCGCAGGCCACCGTCCTGTCGAGCGGCCCCATGGCACTCCAGGCAGGAACGATTGAGGATTGTGTAGACATCGCGGGCGAGCGACTCATCGCCTGGACGAGCGTGGGCAAAACCCGCTGCCAAGAGCCAACAAAAACAGGCCCAAACAAGTCCGCACGTTGTAACGAATCGTTCTGCACCCATTGGAATCATCGGAAGTACCTTTTCGGAACTGACAATTCATCGATTATAGCAGAGATGCCCATCGTAGCAGCGTATCTCCGAGACGCTGGTATTCGCTAGCAACGAAAACTCGCTGCACGGATTCCACTTCAGCTCTACCTCCAAGTTCGAGATACAAATCTAACCGTGGAAAGGATTTTGATCGCCTGTACGTCCGCCTCGGAGATGCGGACCTACGAGTACCAATCGTCCGCCTCGGAGATGCGGACCTACGAGTATCAATCGTCCGCCTCGGAGATGCGGACCTACGAGTACCAATCGTCCGCCTCGGAGATGCGGACCTACGAATATCAATCGTCCGCCTCGGAGATGCGGACCTACGTGCCGAACGGGTTTTCCGGTTCGACGGGTGGCGTTGGATCGGCAGGCTTGGGCATAACGGGCTCGGTACCCAATTCTCCCGGCGTGGCGGGCTTTGGTTCACCTTCGATCGGTTTAGGCTCACCGGTGGTCAATCCTTGGTTGAACGGGTCGTTGGGTGCGAGAGCGTTTGGTGCAGGTGCAGGATCGACTATGCGGGGAGGAACAAGGATACCACCTGGGACGTTTCCAGCTCGCTGCATTTCTTCGTAACGAGTTCGTTGCATTTCGAGCAGTCGAGCGCGAGAGGCCAAACGAGCTTTGCTACGCGCTTTCTCGATTTGGACTCGAACTGGCCCTTGGATACGCTCCAACGCCTTGCCAACATTGACAACTTTCTTTCCTTCCATTTCCAATTCAGCGCCCCGATCAAAGTCAGCCATTCCCGCTTCGACTCCCGATCGTGCTTGGCATAGCCCTCGAAAGAAATACGGTCGCGGATCCATGCTTCCTGCCCCAATGACTTCGTTTAGAAGTTCCTCGGCTCGGAAAACATCGCCTCGGTAAAAGGAGTGGACGGCTTGTCCGTACATTTCATCGAGAGGGTCTTGGGCTCGCAAAATCGAAGGAAGCGAGAGCGTGACAAGACTTAACAAAAGGATGGCGGATGGCATTCGCATTTGATAGACCCAATTGGAAAAGCGACACATTCGATGCCTCATTCGCGTCGCTCGGTCAACGAAATTGGCATCGTGCATTGAATTCGAATCCCATCATGTTAACTGCAAGTGCACCGAGTGCAATGAAATATGTCGCAATTCGGTCCGTCCCACTGTGGACGGAGTCCAAATGGACCGATTTGTATGAAAACATAGGGTTTCCTGGGTTTCATTTTCCTACCCCAGACCTTCCTACCTGTTCCATTTGCTGGGATTTAAGTACGGCGATCGAAAAGGCAACGCAGTTGCCAGAACCGTCTTTGAACCTCAAGGTTTCTCCAGGAATACAAAGCCGACCTGATCTGGTACAATTCTCGGTCTTTTGAACGTCTTCCATTTCAGTTTTTGCCGTTGAGCGTGCTAAGGTTGGGTTGCCCAAACAATCCCCTGCCCACACTGGAATGGAAAGGACACTTATTGTTATATGCTCATGCGGCATCCGCTTCCTGAACTACAATTCGCCTATCGATTGCCTTACGGCGCCAACGTCACCGAACAAGGCGTTCAATTCACGATATTCAGTCGATCCGCTACAGCAATGCGGCTTTTGCTCTACAAGCATGTCGACGACCGAGAACCTTCCGAGATCGTCGAGTTTGACCGACGACAGGATCGATGGGGGGATGTCTGGAGCATCTGCGTTCCCCACCTTAAGGCTGGCCAACTTTACCATTTGCAAGCTAACGGGCCGTTTGACCCGGAATCAGGTCAATGGTTTGATGGAAACGCTCGATTGGTGGATCCGTATGCGAAAGCTCTTGCCGGTTGCTGCCAGCACACCACCGACGGCGTGATTCGACCACCCAAATGCGTAGTCGTAGACGATGCATTCGATTGGGAGGGCGATCGACACGTCCGGCGTACCCTTAGCGACAGCATCATTTATGAAATGCACGTCAAAGGCTTTACGCAAAGCAAGTCTTCGCACGTTGAACGTCCTGGAACCTACTTGGGCGTTATCGAAAAGATCCCTTATTTAAAGAGCTTAGGGGTGACCGCCGTCGAATTGATGCCTGTGCATGAATTCCCGATTCTGGATATGCATGGAAATCAACCTGAGCGTCCCAATTATTGGGGTTACGATCCGTTGGCTTTCTTTGCACCGCATCGGGGTTACGCTTTTTCGAAAGCCCCCGGTGCACAAGTCAACGAGTTCAAACAGATGGTCAAGGCGCTGCATCAAGCGGGCATCGAAGTCATTCTCGATGTGGTGTTCAATCACACTTGCGAAGGAAATGAGCGCGGCCCTGTGCTTTCGTTCAAAGGTCTTGAGAACCAAGTTTACTACATCCTCAACTCGGGTGGCGCTCACTACAGCAACTACACGGGATGCGGGAACACGTTCAACGGCAACCATCCTATTTGTCGCGAACTCATCTTCCACTGTTTGCGTCACTGGGTTCACAACTATCACATCGACGGTTTCCGTTTTGATTTGGCAAGCATTTTGTCTCGCGATCGATACGGCAATTTGATGCCACATCCTCCCTTGGTGGACTTGATCGCCGAAGATCCAATGCTGGCCGATACCAAGATTATTGCTGAGGCTTGGGATGCAGCCGGTGCCTATCAAGTCGGTTCGTTCGGCGATTTACGCTGGGCCGAGTGGAATGGCCGCTATCGCGACGACGTTCGTCGCTATTGGCGAGGCGATCCCGGTATGGTCGGGGCCATGGCCACGCGCTTGAGCGGCTCGTCGGATCTTTATGAACATGCAGGCAGAGCACCTTACTGCAGTATCAACTTCGTCACCTCGCACGATGGCTACACCATGAACGACTTGGTGAGCTACAACGAAAAACACAACGAGGCAAACGGCGAAGGAAATCGAGACGGTGATAACAACAATTGCAGCGACAACTACGGTCACGAGGGTCCAACCAAAAAGAAAAACATCGAGGCCATTCGCACCCGACAGATCAAAAACATGATCGGCTCGCTGATGCTGAGCCAAGGTGTCCCAATGTTGCTCATGGGTGACGAAGTGCGGCGAACGCAGCGAGGCAACAACAATGCCTACTGCCAGGACAACGATATCTCGTGGTTCAACTGGTCCAACCTCGAGTCGAACCCAGATATTCTCAGGTTCACCCAAGGGTTAATCGAGTTTCGAAAGTTGCAACCATCGCTTCGACGCGAACGATTCCTTACCGGTCGTCCGCAAGATGTTCGGGGCGTGCCGGACGTTAGCTGGTTTGAATCGACCGGCAAACCGATCTATTGGGATGCGCCTGACGGAACCCTCATCTGTTGGCTCGGCAAACCAGCGATGACAGATGATCCTGACGGTTTCGGACGAGACATCTTGATCATGCTCAACGGAACACCCGAGACCAAGATGTTTTTGCTGCCGCCACAAACGCGGGGAATCCGATGGCGATTGTTTGCAGACACAGCCAAGGAGTCCCCCAAGGACCTCTATCCCAACCTGGACGGCCCAGTGGCGCCTGCGAACCGGCAAATCGAAATGCTTTACCGGTCCATGATGGTCTGGGTAGCAGAAGCACGTTAGTTGTAGAGCAGTTGGTCCCAAACTGCTCCGTCCCACCCCAACTGCTCCGTCCCACCCCAACTGCTCCGTCCCACCCCAACTGCTCCGTCCCACCCCAACTGCTCCGGCCTGCCCGAATCTGCTCCGTCCTGCTTCGATCCCCTAAAACCGCAACGCTGTGCCCAGAACTTCACGCGTTGCGGCGGCGGTGCGAGTGCACCTTCACACCTCATTCATTGGGTAGTGGATCTTGTTAAAGATCCCTGCGATCTGGGAGGTTCGACAACCTCCACTATCCCAATTTTTGGCCTTGAAGACGCACTAGTGCTTCATCCAACTTTAATTTTGGGGTTGGACGTAGTGGATCTTGTTAAAGATCCCTGAACCACAG
>JBEBHM010000238.1:0-11146 GCA_040080875.1 Pirellula sp. | reverse complement strand
TAACCCCGATGTTGCGCGTCCCAATCGATGCAAAGGCCTCGCACCTGGAATCTGCGTGCGCACCATACTCAGCAACGTATTGAGGAAAAAGCCGGCGCCCGGGAGCGTTGGTAACCCGCTGGGTTTGTTCACAACGAGAACATATTCGTCTCGAAAGACGATGCCAAATTGTTGCGGAGTGTCCTCTTCCAACCAGCTCCGTCGATTCCAAATGAGCACCGTTCCGGCTCGCAATGTTTCGGTCCCATCGGCGATTCGATCACCGAGAAGTATCTCTCCACAAATCAATCGCTCGCGCCATTGCGATTCACTGGAGGGAGGCAAAGTCTTGACTAGGAAATCAAGAGTCACTCGCCCGGCAGCGTCAGCCCCAAGGACATGCCGATACGTGTACCCTGCGTTTTGTGTCATCGTATTTGCAGCCTCTTCCACATGGAGATTAACGCGGATTCCGTTTCTTAGTCGCTTTTTTCGTCGGCGTCGGTTGAACGCTCGATTTGGGCGATGGTCTAGCGGCCTTCGGCACAGCGTCATTCGGCACAGCGTCATTCGGCACAGGGGCATTCGGCACAGGGGCTATGGGTAGTGATCGCTCTCGCGGCTCGCCCGAGGATTTGCTTGCCGTCGTGCCGAAGACGGCAAAGGTCGTGTTGGTCAAGTAGTCATCGAAAACTTGTTTCATGGCCATCAGCGACTTGTGCAATGGACAGTGATCTTTGTGTCCGCACCAATTGGGGCCAAAGGGACAGGAGGATTGAGATTCTCGCTCGAAGAGTACCACTACATCTTTCAAGCTAATTTCATTGGGTCGCTTGGCCAATCGGTATCCTCCGCCCGGGCCAGGTGCACCAGTGATCAAGCCGCCTCGCGACAGGTCAGTCAATATCTTGGCGACCAAGGGGACAGGTAGGCCGCGACTTTCGGCTATTTCACGCGATGACGCAACTTTGGAGGAATCCATGTACAACTCCGCCAAGCGGCTCATCGCAGAAATGGCATTCTGCGTGGTCTTTTGGTGGTACATCATTCGCATCCTCAACGATCGCAACGAGTGCTTTGCTACAACCAAAGTTTGGGGTTTCGCCTCGAAAAGGCGTGCCATTCGGAGCCGTCCGACCCTGTTAACTAAACATGGATCTATTATTCCGCGATTGGATTTCCATGACAATACCATGGCAGGACTCGAAAGCGATTCTTCTTTTCGATCGGGCGTGCATGATCGCGCAAAATTGCTGAATCGGCAACAAATGCGGCAAAATGTCCGGGCGCGAAATTATTTATTCTCCCCACTTGACTGCCGTCTCGAGTGACCCCTATAACGAATGACCGAATTGCAGCTCGTTAATTCCGCGATAGCCAACCGGTGCCTCGCGGTATGGCGAGAGATGCGATTGCGAAGCAGTGAAACTCAGTCGCTCTAGCACTTATGCACAGGAATCAAGCCCATGCGTACGAATGATGGCAGTGGACCACCGAGCGTTTCTTCCAGCCGACGCCAGTTTCTTTCGCAGTTAATACTGGCAGGCGCGAGTTCAGCATCCATCGGACAGTGGGCACGAGGTGTTACTCAAGACATCTCGCCGTTAGCGATCGACAATCCGTTGGGGAGTTATCCCAATCGCGATTGGGAGCAGCACTATCGCAATCTGTACAAGTCTGATTCTTCGTTTACGTTTTTGTGCGCACCGAATGACACACACAATTGCTTGCTGAACGCCCACGTCAAGAATGGGGTCGTAACCCGTATCAGTCCGACGTTTGGTTTTTCCAAGGCAACGGATCTGGAAGGCAACCGCGCTAGCCAGCGTTGGGAGCCTAGAGTCTGTCAAAAGGGATTAGCTCTAGTGCGTCGTTTCTACGGTGATCGTCGTTGCAAACGTCCGATGATGCGCAAGGGATTTAAGCAATGGGTCGACGAAGGCTTTCCTCGCGACACCAAGACGGGCGCGGTCGATGCAGACAAATACTTGCGACGCGGACGAGACGCTTGGGTGGCGGTCAGTTGGGATGAGGCTTTTGACTATTCCGCCCGTGCATTGATTAACATCGCAGAGACCTACAACGGACAAGACGGTCAAAAGCGGTTGATCGCTCAGGGCTACGATCCATTGATGGCCAACAAGACGGATGGAGCCGGAACGCAAGTATTAAAGTTCCGTGGCGGCATGCAGGTCCTTGGGGCCACTCGCATCATGGCGCAGTATCGGTTGGCGAATTCGATGGCGTTGTTAGACAGCAAGCTTCGAGGTGTCGGACCGGAAGCTGCCATCGGGGCACGCGGCTGGGACAACTACACTTGGCACACCGATCTGCCGCCTGGTCACCCCCAGGTCACCGGCCAGCAGACCGTGGATTTCGATCTTTGCAATGTGGAGCATTCCAATTTGATTCTGGTGTGGGGCATGAACTGGATCTGCACCAAAATGCCCGATTCGCATTGGTTGACGGAGGCTCGCATGAAAGGCTCCAAAGTCGTTGTGATTGCTCCCGAGTATTCAGCCACCATGAACAAGGCCGACGAGGCGTTTGTTGTTCGCCCGGGAACTACGCCTGCTCTGGCCCTTGGCTTGGCACAAGTGGTCATATCGGAAGGATTGTTCGATAAGAAGTTTGTGCTCGGCCATACGGATCTTCCGCTTTTGGTCCGCTTGGACAACGGCAAGATGCTGCAGGCGAAGGATGTTTTTCCGAACTACCAAGCCGCCACGCTGCGCAATGGCGTGGTGGTGTTGCGCGAGGGCGAAGCCAGCCCGCCTCCTCACCTGCAACCAACCGCCATTCTGACTGAAAAGCGTCGGCAGGAATGGGGGGACTATGTCTGTTGGGATCAAAAGACCACTCGTCCTGCAGTTGTCACGCGTGACCAAGTGGGCAAGTTCTTTTTCGAAACCGGCATCGAGCCGCGACTCTCCGGATCCATGGACATCAAATTAGTCAGCGGTGAAACGGTCGCGTGTCGAACAGTCTTTGACGTCACTCGAGAGATGCTCGATGGTTCGTACACGCCCGAGCAAGTCGAAAGGTTGACTTGGGCACCTGCCGACGCCATTCGAAATCTGGCCCGACAGATTGCGCAAAATCCTGAAAAAACGTCGTTTGTTCTAGGAATGGGGCCGAATCAATTCTTCAACAATGACCTGAAAGATCGCGCAGTTTTCTTGATTGCCTCGTTGACTCGAAATGTCGGATACATCGGCGGAAATGTGGGATCGTACGCCGGTAATTATCGGGTCGCTTTTTTCAGCGGTGCGGTCCAATACAACACTGAGGATCCTTTTCAAATTGAGCTGGATCCAGCCAAGCCAGCCAAACCCAAACGCTACTTCAGGCCCGAATCGGTGCACTATTTCAATCATGGCGACTCAATCCTGCGATACGGAAACGCCGTACTGACCGGCAGTACGCATATTCCAACACCAACGAAAGCCATTCACGTTTCGAATTCCAATTCCCTGATTGGGAACGCCAAGGGGCACTACGAGACGGTCGTCAATACGCTGCGCCGCGTTGAGTTTGTGGCCATCAATGAATGGTGGTGGACCGCGAGTTGCGAATATGCAGATATGGTCTTCCCCGTGGATAGCTGGGCAGAGTTCAAGCATCCGGATATGACCATTGCAGTCACCAACCCCTTCCTCTACGTTTTCCCTGCAACGCCGTTGCCACGCATTCACGATACGCGAGGGGACGTGGAGGTGGCAGCTGGACTGAGTCATGCGATGGCTCGACTGACGGGCGACAAACGTTTCGATGATTATTGGAAGTTTGTGAACGAAGGCAACGTGCGTCCCTATCTTCAACGGATATTGGATTATTCCAACGATATGCGAGGCTATCGTATCGAAGATCTCGAAGCCAAAGCAGCACAAGGCATTCCTGCGATCGTTCAGACTCGCACGTATCCGAAGTATGTTGGATATGAACAGTCGCACGAAGATCGACCTTGGTACACTCGCACTGGTCGACTTGAGTTCTATCGCGACGAGCAAGAGTTTATCGACGCTGGAGAAAACTTGGTTTTGCATCGCGAACCGATTGACTCGACCTTTTACGAACCCAACGTCATTGTGGCAAAACCGCATCCGTTGCTTCGCCCCAAGAGTCCTGAAGATTACGGAGCGCAACGATCCGATTTGTCAGGTGATGCTAGGCAAGCTCGCAACGTGATCATGACGGTGGATGAATTGCTCCACACAGAGCATCCGCTCAAGAAGTATGGATACGAGTTCATTTTCCATACGCCCAAATACCGTCATGGAGCCCACACAACACCTACCGATGTTGACATCATCGCGGTATGGTTTGGCCCCTTTGGAGACATGCATCGGGCTGATCGTCGCATGCCGATGGTCGGTGAAATGTATATCGACATGCATCCCTTGGACGCGAAAAAGCTTGGAATTGAAGAGGGTGATTATGTTTGGATTGATGCCGATCCGAAGGATCGCCCATTCCATGGTTGGGAGCATAATCCCGAGGCTTACGAAATGGCACGGTTGATGGCGCGAGCCCGGTACTATCCAGGTACTCCGCGCGGCGTAACCCGAATGTGGCACAACGCGCACGGAGCCACCTACGGAACTGTTTTGGGGGCCAAGCAGCATCCGACGGGACTCGCTCAGTCACCCATTTCCAAGTACAAGGCGATGTTTCGATCCGGTAGCCACCAAAGTTGCACTCGCGGATTCATCAAACCGACCCAGATGACGGATTCATTGAACGTCAAAGAGCAATTCACGCAAGTGATGGCTCAAGGTTTTGTGCCAGACGTCAATTGCCCCACCGGGGCACCGCGTGAATCGATGGTGCGAATCACACGCGCCGAACCAGGCGGGATTGGAGGACGCGGCCTATGGCGCCCGGCCGAACTAGGCATGCGGCCAACCTATGAAAGCGATCTCCTGAAGAACTTCATTGCTGCGAAATTTATCGTTCGCAAGGCATGACCACTGATTACGAGTGGTGAGCCATTGACAAATCGAGCACTTTAACAACTCGGCAAGGACTGAATGATGGTCAAGCGATTCAATTGGCAACTCGACCGCGAGCAAGAGTACCCTTACGACGCACCGAAGCCGAAACGTCAGGTTGCCTACGTATTCGATACCAACAAATGCATCGAATGCCAAACGTGTACGGTTGCCTGCAAGACGTGTTGGACCAGCGGCAAGGGACAGGAGACTATCTTCTGGAATAATGTCGAGACGAAACCTTACGGTGGGTATCCGCACGAATGGGACAGTCGTCTGATGCAGAAGTGTGGACCAGCGGAATGGGACGGGAAGAAACTATATTCGATTACCATCTTCGAAAAGAATGGGGAAGGCAAGCCGCCCGCCGGACACTTGCCCACGGAACGAGACTATTCGTCGCCCAACCTGGGTGAGGACGATATCTCAGAGATGATCACTCCGGGCGCGCATTTCGATGGCACGCATAATGGCTGGATGTTTTACTTAGCCAGAATATGCAACCATTGCGATCATCCAGCCTGCCTGGCCGCTTGCCCTCGCAAGGCTATCTACAAACGCGAAGAAGACGGAATTGTTCTGGTCGACCAAGAACGATGTCGCGGTTACCAACATTGCATTGAGGCATGTCCTTACAAAAAAGTCTTCTTCAATGTGATCAATCGCGCCAGCGAAAAATGTATCGGTTGTTATCCGCGCGTGGAGCAAGGAAACGTCGCCTTGTGCGTTGAATCGTGCATTGGCAAAATTCGCCTGCACGGATTCCTGACGACGAACGAGGAACCGCGTGAGGACAATCCGCTCGATTACATCATCAAAATTCGCAAGCTCGCGCTGCCTTGCTATCCACAGTTTGGAACCGGGCCCAACGTCTTTTACATTCCTCCCGTCCATGTTCCAGACCCGTTTTTGGAGCAAATGTTTGGCCCTGGAGTGGAAGAAGCGAAAGCCATGTATCGAAACTTAAAGAACGACAAACAGTTGTTGGGCGCATTGATGTTGTTTGGCGCCAGCCCTCGAATTATCACTCGCTACGAAGTGCAGGGTGAAGAGGCTGTCGGTTGGGACGTGGATGGTCAAGAAGTGGTGCGCGTACCTTTTACGGAGCCCACTTATTTTCGCAAACACTATGACGAGACTCACGCCGCTTATCGGCAAAACACTCCCTGACGAGTGTCGTTTTTCGTTTTGGTAACTCAGTTTACACTCAAGGAATTAGCAATGAATCGCGTCGAGGATAACAATCGATTGCTCCTAGGAATCGTTGGCGGTGCGGCGCTAATCTTGCTGACGATGATCACTTCTATTTTTTTGGTGTCACGACGTCCTGTGGTCGTTGTAGTACCAGGAAATAACAATGCAGCGAATGTTGCGCCAGCGCCCGGCGCGACGGCGCCCACAGGTATCGTTGCGGTGTCGCCAGCCGCCCCGCTTTCGGTGATCGCCGTCTCGCGAGTTTCTTCGGCACCCAAGGTCGACAATCCTCTCGACCAGGCTTGGGATAGAATCGCTAACGTCGAAGTGGAGCTTGCACCCCAGCAAGTTGCCCAGCCCGTACTGGAAAAGGGTACGGTAGCCAAGCTTCGTGTTCAAGCGGTACGCGATGACCAGCGATACGTCTGGCGATTAAGTTGGGATAAAGCAGCCATCGCCGATCATGTCGATGTCGCTCAGTTTACGGATGCGGTCGCCATGCAATTCCCGCTGGTCGATGGGGCGCCGTACACGATGGGCGGTCCGAATTTGCCTGTTCGCATGCTGTACTGGAAGGCTGCCTGGCAAAAAGATATCGACAAAGGATTTCAAGGCGTGACAGGAATTCATCCCAATACGGACAACGACCTGTATTGGTTTGCTGAAAGCAAGAATGCGAGTGACCGGCACGCCGCCGACGGTTCTATCGATAACGAGAATGCCAAACAGTGGATGGTCGCTGCCAAGTCGGGCAACCCGATGGCAGACTACCACCGAAAGCATCCGGTCGAAGAAATGACAGCACACGGATTTGGTAGCGGAACACATATAGCCGACACGCCAACGCGTGGGCAGGGCGTTTGGCAGGATGGGAAGTGGTTCGTCGTTTTCGACCGCCCTATCAAATCCGATGATCCACTGGTCGCGCGTTTCAATACCGCACCAGATAAACAACTGATCGCCTTTGCCGTGTGGGATGGCGACAACGCCAATCGCGGAGGCAAGAAGCAAATTACGAATTGGTTACCGATGCGAATCGCCCAATAAGGCCACCCAATAAGGCCGCTAGACAACTGCCACCAAAACCGAGGAATGGGAATGCAATCACACTCCACTGAAACCACATCAGCCATCACATTGGCTGCTCAAGCCGATTTGGTACTGATCACGGTCGAGATGCTGCGATCACCCCAATCGATTGACCGTTCATCGATCGAACCGTGGTACGAGTTACCGATCGAATCTTTTCATGCGTTGCTGGAAACAGCTTTCGGTCAATCCGAAAGCACCCACATCAGCCATGCGGAGCTCTCGTTGGCGGGAGCTTTGGAAGAGGTCTATCACATAGCTCGACAACTAGATCACGAGGCTTGGAGTGACGAGTATTGGAGGCTGTTTGATAGTTCTCAAGCGTGCACTCTTAACCAAGCCAGTTACGTTCGGCGAGACAAGGGAACTATTCTTGGCGATGTGTGCGGATTCTACAATGCCTTTGGTTGGCAAGCGAATCTCTCGCGCGGTGAACGACCCGACAGTCTCAACACTCAACTTGAATTCATTGGAATGATGTTTGCCATGGCGGCTCGGGCTGATCGCCAGGCTGATCGCCAAGTCGTATTGGATGCGTTGGCCCAATTCGCTCGAGTGCACATGCACGATTGGCTACCGACTGTCTGTTACCACCTGATCGATTCCACGCAACTGACGTACTTTGGGGCGGTTGGTCAGTGGGTCATGATGCTTTGGAGTCAATTAACCGAGTTCCACGCATGGCCAATCGACCCGGTCAGCAATGCTCCCTTGGCGCCAACGATCGAACCAGAGGATCCCTATGAGTGCGGGGCACCGGACCTGGTTCAACTGCAGACCAAGGAGATTGGCTCGCACTCGTAACTTTTCGTTTTTCGGCTCCGCCCGCAGTGGGCATGCCACGCAAGCACTTTTAGTAGAAGGAAACAAACCATGGTTCGCTACCTTAGCCTGATCACATTTACGGAGCAAGGACTCAAGCAGATTGGTCAATCGCCAGAGCGCGCAAAAACGTTTCAAGCCGACATTGAGGCTGCTGGGGGACGAAAAATTGTTCAATATTGGTCGCTCGGAGAAATCGATGGGTGCGTAGTTTTCGAAGTACCAGACGACGCGACCGCAGCGGCACTCCTGCTGAAGCTCGGCAAACGAGGCAACGTACGGACAAAGACGATTCGCGTGTTTGACGAAAGTGAGTTCTCTTCCATCGCGGCGCGAAGCTGATCACATCATGCCGAATACACACACCAATACCCGTTGGCTCCCAGTCGGCTTCGTCATCGCCGCTTGCATGCTTTTCGCGTTTTGGGTCTTGTTATTGTTGACGTTGATCGTACACAAGACCTATGTAGGCGGAGAGACTGCTGCTCAAGGTTCGCGACTAGAATCTGTTTGGGCTTGGTTGCTGCTTGGAGGACTGGGCTGGGCGCTGGTCAATTGGTATTGGGCTGGGTTGTCCCTTTCCAATCGCTTTGTGTTTGGGTACTTCTCACATATTGCGATCGCTATCGGCTGCGGCTTGATCGCTCTGGGCATTCATTCGGTGATGGTCTCGCGAAGCTTGACACAGCAACCGCTGGTTCTCGACTACTCGAATCAAGGAGGCGGAAATGCAAGTACAGCAGTATCCGTCAAGGAACCTGCTGGCGCCATCACGGGAGATGCTGCAGAGGGTCGCAAGGTGTTTTCTACGACCTGCATTACTTGCCACGGACCGATCGGCAAAGGGCTTCCTAATCTTGCACCCTCACTTGTCGGTAGTCCGTTCATTGCATCATCCGACATTGCCGCAGTTGCCAATGTGATACGAACAGGGCGAGGGCTAGGAGAACCCAATAACAAGAGTGGCAAAGTCATGCCTGCGCGTGGTGGAAATCCGTTCTTGACCGAGGAACAGATTGCACATTTGGCTGCCTTCGTGCGTGCGATCCAGGACGATAAGGGGGCGACGACTGGCGACACAGGGGCGCCCAGTCCGCAGCTTGCTCGTTGGGTTGTGCCATTGGCACCCAATCCACCGCGAGGATTCCGAATGGAAGCGGTGAATGCCGAAAAGAACGGAGGCTTGGCGCTGGGCAGACAATTGGCTGATCGGCGCCAATTCTTGATGCGTGGTTTGACTCTAGGACTTATTTTCGTGCACGGTGCATTTCTATTCGGTCTCGTCATTCTTTCGACCAATTTGATTTTGCCGAGATTGCTCACAGGGCATCAGGCGGTCGATCCGTCGCTTGGCAAGCTTTCGTATGCTGGCTGGGCGGTTGCTACGGCAGCATGGTTACTTGTCGCATGGTTTTGCTTTTGGTGGAGTTGATCGAACCGATGGCTACAACAAACAATCCGACGACCGCACCCCTGGCCCTGAACGATCGCTTTCAGTTTCCTCGTTGGGCAAATTATTTGTTCCCCGGCATGCTGTTGGTAGCCATCGGCATCCTGACTTACATTCCACTGATCGGTACTTTGGCGCTATCGCCTGATACTCGTTCTATCGGGTACCAACCCAAGCAACCCGTCCAATTCTCTCATGCAGTACACGCGGGCAAACTAAAAATGGACTGTAGGTACTGTCACACGACAGTCGAGTCTGCTGCCTTTGCCGCGATCCCACCAACGCAAACTTGTTTGAACTGTCATGCAGCCATCAAATCGGAAAGCCAATTAGTGGAACCGATACGCAAGAGTTATGAATCGGGCAAACCCATCTCCTGGATCAAAGTCCATGATGTTCCCGATTTCGTCTACTTCAATCACTCGGCTCACATCAATAAAGGAGTCGCTTGTGTTACTTGTCACGGTCGAATCGATCAGATGGAAGAAGTATTCCAAGCCAAGGCGTTATCGATGGCTTGGTGCTTGGAGTGTCACCGTGCACCGGAAAAACACTTGCGGCCGCGCGATGCGGTCACAGCCATGGATTGGGATGTTAAGGCAGCGACCGGCAAGAGCCAGCAAGAACTGGGTGCGGAGTTGTTCGCACAATATCACGTTCAGGCACCCCACTTTATGACAAGCTGTTCCACATGTCACCGATAGACTCTAGAAATGAACTAACCGCATCCGTGCAGCCAACCAACGCACCGCGACCGCAACACCATCATGGTTACTGGCGCAGCGTGGATCATCTCTCCGGTTCGTTTGACGTAGGCCAATGCAATGCCGACGAGTTTCCGAATTTGCCGGAATCGATTCAGGGTTTTGATCGACGCAACTTCATGCGACTTGTCGGTGCGAGCATGGCCTTGGCTGGAATATCGAACACGGGCTGTCGGCGATGGCCGATGCAAGAAATCCGCCCGCACACCTCCCGCCCCGAAGGCTCGATGCCTGGTGTTGCCGAATTTTATGCAACGCTATTCGAGCTTCAGGGAGTTGCAACGGGTATCTTGGCCAAGAGCTATGATGGTCGACCCGTAAAAATCGAAGGGAATCCAAATTGTCCGATCGCATCCGGTGCCGCAAGCGCGTTGGCACAAGCGAGCTTGCTGGATCTCTACGACCCTGACCGTAGCCGCAGGGTAATCTATCGGAACGGCGATCATCTCGACAAGGCTTCTTTAGAAACGGACTCGGGGAAACTTCCAAGCCTATCCTCGTTGAGCAAAAACCAAGACCCGAACCGTCATGAATCCAGCTGGGAACAGTTTGAGTCGTATGCAAAGAGTTTGATGGCTGGGCATCGAACCCGCCAAGGCGAAGGATTTGCCATTCTACTTGAACCAAGCAGCAGTCCAACGCGACGCAGATTGGTCGCCGAGCTTCAGCAGTCGATGCCAAAAATGCGACTATTCACATATCAGCCATTGCACAACGATCACGCTTGGGCGGCTAGTCGGGCTGCCTTTGGCAAGACACTCCGCTGCCAGTTCGACTTGACGCGGGCCAAGACGATCGTATGCATTGATGCAGATTTGTTGGGAACGCATCCCGCACATCTGAAACATGCTCGTGAC
>JBEBHM010000938.1:0-2976 GCA_040080875.1 Pirellula sp. | reverse complement strand
GTTCGCGACGTTGAACTCGTCGACGCAGGAGGCAGAGCCGCAGAGCCTCCAAGACATTACGTTCCCAGGCAGGAGCCTGGGAACGAGTGTGTGTAAACTGGCGATCGCCGAAAAGTGTCATAAAAAGGGAGAAAAAGCAGGTGCCAGGCACTTGGTATAGCTACGAAAGCAGGTGCCAGGGAAAGTAGGTGCCAGGCACTTAATATGTATCCACCTGTGGGCGCTCGAGGTTCAAAGTGAGTTCCCATTGGCCGGCGCGTGTGCCGCAGATTATGGGGGAAACCACAATTGGCGTCTAAACGGCTGAGATTGCTGTTGATCCAATTGAGCGATCGCGGGTTGCGACCCATCAAGAAACTAATCTTTGCAGGTCTTATGCCTGCTTGAATTGCATTTTGCAATTTGCTCGAATGTTGCCCTTACAACTTTGCATGGAGCATTGCAACTTATCAGGAAGTCTCGTCTTGATTTCTAAAATAGGACGTCCCGATGAAGCGGTCGATTCAATCGTGGCAACGCACTCTAAGAAAAAAACTCTGGTCGCGGCAGGGACGCATAACTCGCACAAGGTCTCGGCATCCGTGCGTTGAAAAATTGGAGTCGCGTTTGCTTTTGACGTTCTCTTTCGATGCTTGTTTGGTTCATGATTCTTTTGTTATGGCTGTTGAGAGCGTCGCCGAAGGCGAAGGACCTGCAGCCCCTGTGCTTGCTCACATAGATGACCTCTCATTGCGGGATGGTACGGTCGACGGAGTTGTGATGTTGTCAGCATCGGACGCGAATCATGACCCGCTGGAGTTCATCGCCTCGGCTCAGAGCATGGAGTATCACATTGCTCATTTGTATGAACTGAAATCTGCTGGCGGAAGCGAGTTTCTCAATTGGATGGGGAGGAACGAGAAGTGGCTTGTGGGTAACCTCGGATGGTTCTACATCGAACCAGACGGAAAATTATTCCGCTGGGGCGGTGGCGGAACACACGCAGACTTCCAAGTTGCCGCGTTGACACCCGTCGTTTACTCAGACACGTCACGACTACTTAATGCGCCACCCAATCAAGCTCCCAGTCAGATCTTACTGGTTGGAAATAGGCTTACCATCGATCCGCGAAATGACTTCTTCGGCAGTTTTTTCGTTACGTCGTCCGTGAGCGATGGGCTATTCAGCGATTCCCAGACATTCAGGGTCAACGTGCAACAGACGGCGGCTGACTCCCAAATTCCATCGGTGGTTTTCACCGAGCCTGCACCTGCTGAGATTGTCAATCGCTCGTCAATCCATATCGATGTCACATTTTCTGAACCGGTCATAGGCGTCGATACCAGCGATCTAATACTTACTGGCCCTGGAGCGGGTGCTGCGGTCAAAGGAACGCCCTATCGGCTTATTGACAACACTTGGCGATTCCCGGTCTCAGGTTTGCGAGATGGCTCGGTGATCGTCAACCTAGCATCGGATCCAAACGACATTCAAGATCTTGCGGGAAATGATCTGGAACGCACAACCTGGAGTCATGTGATTCGGCTGGATTCTGCGTCGACATCACCAACGCTTGCTCCAATTCCAAATCAGACGGTCGACAACCACAAATCCAACGTGGTCGTCACGTTGTCGGCGATGGACCCCAATGCGGATCAGGTCACGTTCTCTGCCAATGTACTAAGTATTGAGCAATATCTTGACCAAACCATCGGATTGATACCAAGTCAAGAATTCTACAACTACAGCGGATGGAATGAAAAGTGGATTCGCAGCGAGGATGATTGGTATTACATATTGCCCGACGGACGGCTGTTTCGAGCAGCCAACAATTTCAATGCCGTGCCGAGCACTGATCTTCTGATCGAGCGTTTGCCCAGCGACGATTATGCAGATCCATCGCGGTTGCACAGTCCTCAATCCAACCTGCCGATTGCTTCATGGTCCGTCGATGGCAACGATCTCACGATCAACCCAAACAATGGATATGCAGGACGATTCATGGTGGACGTCCGCGCAAGCGATGGACAGTCGAGTGACTCGCAGGCATTTCTCGTGACGGTCCTGAATTTGCCAGGTGATATTGAACCTCCGAGCATTCTTTCTAAATCACCGGCGCCTGGTACGTCGGTCGCTGGAAATTGGATGAACATGGACTTTACTTTTTCCGAGCCTGTGTTCGGATTGGACAGTAGCGATTTGGTAGTTACGGGTCCTGGCGCACTCCAAGCCACCGTTGCTGAACCGAGCCGACTTGCAGGCAACACTTGGCGATTTGTTGTCTCCAATTTGAACAACGGACCCATCCAAGTTCAGTTTGCGCCCGACGAAAATGGCGTCGAGGATGCAGTCGGGAACGATCTCGCTGCGTCGACGTGGGACCTGAACATCATCTATAGCAATCTTTTATTTCAATTTTCGCCTGCGGCAATTTCGTTCACCGCCGCCAACCTCGTGCTGAGCTTTGAGAGTCCGAGTAGGTTTCGAAAGAGTTTCGGCGTGGACGATGTCGTCGCTCCCGCTGGTGGCACGGTTCAGCATGCCGAAGTGCGACAGCGCGGGGACGTCGCTCAGTTTGGTGCCACAGGCTACTTGGCATTCGACCCGGAAGATCGGCCAAGCCTTGCGCACGACTGGACAATATTTGCGAGGTTCAAAGAGCTCAAGCACCAGGCCGCATGGAACACGCTTTTCCGAGGTGGCATCGATCAACAATTGGTGGTGCATCCGCAAACGAGGGAACTTGGTTATTTGGATGTCGACGGCGGGAGAGGCTTTGTTGGCACGGGCTACATCGCGGCTGTCTTCGACGATACGCGGTGGCATAGCGTGGCCGCGACTCGTAGCGGGGCTCGCATTGACTATTACGTTGACGGGCTCATCGTTGGTTCTGTGACGGATACCACGATGGATCGATTAAATTATCTCGGGGGCGGTTTCGGCGAGACATTCGCAACCTATCTTGATGACTTCCGGTACTTTGATCGATCGTTGACC
>JBEBHM010000937.1:0-2977 GCA_040080875.1 Pirellula sp. | reverse complement strand
TCCGATGACGATTCGTTCACCTTCTTTGCGACTTAGAACTAACATTTCGATTCTTCCTTGAGTTGGCTAGCAATCTGGAGGGCTAAACTTTTTGACATACGAGGTACGGAGGATTCCGCACTTGTGCGAAACTCATTCCAACGGTTCGCAAATCTTGAAAAAAAGGGATTTCATAACAAATAGGCTCAAGTAATTCGTTTTGAAGTCGCTTTTGGTTACAAAATTTCCGAAAAGAAGACTCAAAACCGAGACCAAAGTTCAAACTGATTCAAAAAGAGTTAGCAAATTGCGTTTGCTTGTCTCATTCCGAGAAGTTGTTTGGTTTGCTTGTTTTGAGTCCCCGTTCGCGTTTGATTCGCTCTACTGGTTATTCTCGTCGCAGCACATGACACGTTAGGTCACACCCGAAAAGAATATCCAAAGAGGAGGTGCGAAGGCCCAACGTGCGAAAAGGGGCTTTCCCCCGTCTCACGCCGCTTTGGCGCACTGCGAATGGTTCGCCCTCAATCTAACCGCTACCCCTTCTGCATTGGCCGTCCCGCAGTTCTTAAGACACAACGCCGTCCTAGACAACTTTTTTGATTTTTTCTCGTGCGCGGGAGAGGAGGGGGCCTATGCTGTTTTCAGGCATTCCGATTTGGGAGCCGATTTCGCGATAGGATTTGCCTTCGAGGTGAAACATGCGAACTGCGGTGGCTTCGTTGGTCGAGAGTCGCCCGATGGAGAGCTCAAGTTCATCCAGCTCCTCTCGGGTGTAGCCACTTGTTTCTTGTGACGGAAGATCGATCTTGAGGGTTTCAATCGACTGATGCATATGCGGCAATCGCAATTGGGATAACCTGCGAAAGACAACCCGCCGCGAGACCACCGCGAGATAGGTTGCGAGGGAACTCTGGCCACGAAAGCGACGAAGGATAGCGAAATCTTTGTCGATCCAGGACACGAAGACATCGGCCACAAGGTCGTCTCGAAGCTCTTGAGAGAGGCTCACATTGCGCATAGCAGCTGTATGATGCACGACATGCAAAACGAGCCCAAGAAATCGGTCGCTAAAATTCCCCCAGGCGTCGGGCTCCTTGGCCAAGCAATCACGTAAGAGTTCGCGATCGAGATTGGAAAGAGCCACAGTTTCGTTTCGGTGAAAAGAGTCAAGGACGGGATATCTGGACCGCCACGCAGCAAGGCACGCAATGGGGGTTCGAGGATTCCTTCAATATTAGGTGCCGCGGGAGCCGACAGCAAGGAGAATTAAGTTGCTTGACACTCCATTCCCGTCTCCTTACGATGCCGTTGAGGCAATTTGGGTGGTCTGAAGGGAGTGTGCCCTGGGCCGGCAAGTGCCAATCTTTTTGAGTTTCCTTAGTATTTTTGCCAGATGTAGAGAGGTTTTTCACATGGCACACGTTGTTACCCAGCCGTGCGTTGGTTGCCGTTACACCGATTGCGTGGTGGTCTGCCCAGTTGAGTGCTTCTATGAGGGGGAAAAGATGCTGTACATCCACCCTGAGGAGTGCATCGATTGCGAAGCGTGCGTGGCGGAATGTCCAGTGGAAGCCATTTTTCATGAAGACAATGTGCCCGATGAGTGGAAAAGCTACATCGAACTCAACGCCGAAATGGCACCGGAGTCCAAGGTCATCACGGAAAAGAAAAAGCCGTTGGCGGATTCGTAGGATAAGCTGGAAAACAGTCTTAATATTTGTCGGCGATCGGCCGATAAACAGGGCTCGGCGAACGGCAGGGCTGTATATAAGCAAGTTCGGTGACCGCAATGCTCCAATCAGCGTTGACAGACCCGAACCATGCGATAGGATGTCCTGTCCAAATTTCGGCTTATTCGGTGGGAATACCGATTTTTGACGCGCGCGTAGCTCAGTTGGTTAGAGCGCGTCGCTGATAACGACGAGGTCCCTGGTTCGAATCCAGGCGTGCGCATTACCAACAGAAGGACAGGGGAAACGTTCGATGAATTTCGACTTTCCAATTTCCTACGGTATGGTAATGTGTTGATGGCTTGACGCACGCGAGTGCAAAAGCGATTAAAACGGGGGTGTAGCTCAGTTGGGAGAGCGCTTGCTTTGCAAGCAAGATGTCATGGGTTCAAGTCCCTTCACCTCCACTGGAAAATCATTTCAAATAACTTTCGAAAAGGGCTTGCAGCCCGAACCGAAATCTGGATGATTCTCGCTCCCTCGATGGCAGCACTCGCAAGAGTGCTAACGAAGGGGGATTGGCCACCAAAAAAATGAAGTTGGTGTTGACGCAAGTCGGCTAAGTCATTAACATGGTGACCCCTCGCAAACGGGACCGAAGAGGTTTTTGGATGCGGGAAATCGATCTTTGACAATTTGGTTGGATTGGTAGATGGCATCTTATTGTGCATTATCTGAGGCGGCGAAAGCCGTTTTGGTGAGTGCACAGCAATGAAAGTTTGAAACCGGTGAAGTGACATTTGGTTGTTGAAAAACAACCGGAGTGTTCGAAACTGGTTCGAACGAGCGCAATTGATATGAAATTGAAAATAGGCGTGCAATCTGTTGCGTCGCGTCGGTGCAAATCGAGGCGAGGTTAGCGGAGTTGCAATTTGGAAGATGGATGCGAACTCGATGTAATCGGAGTTGTTGGTTTTTGGTTTTAGCTCAATGCTCTAGCCTCAAAGCTCACAGCTCTAAATGAGTTGGGTTCAAGTTTGAGATTCCGATGGTCAAGTTACTAAGGGCGCACGGGGGATGTCTTGGTATTGAGAGGCGATGAAAGGCGTGGAAGTCTGCGAAAAGCTTGGGGGAGCCGACAAACAGGTGATGAGCCCAAGATTCCTGAATTAGCGTACACTGAATACATAGGTGTACGCGGCCAACCCAGGGAATTGAAACATCTTAGTACCTGGTGGAAAAGAAAGAAAAATCGATTCCGTTAGTAGCGGCGAGCGAAAGCGGAAGAGCCCAAACCGAGGAGGTTTCCTCTTCGGGGTTGTAGG
>JBEBHM010000004.1:0-38336 GCA_040080875.1 Pirellula sp. | reverse complement strand
TCATTGCAGCTCCTTGATGATGGCATCGTAGGCATCACGGGCAGAGTCGTACGCGGCTTGAGCGCTCGCCGTCTCTGTTGCCCGGATCTGTCCACGTTTCTTGGACCAGCATTGGTCGACTGCTTGACGACACCATTTCGCGCTATCGAGAGACGCACGGATAGGCTTGTCGTCGATTTCGACGAAAATGGGATTGCTGTGCAACGAAGGCAATATTCGGACCGCCACCCAGCTCGATTTGTCTAAAGCGATCTCCCACTTCAAATCTTGAAACGTGCCATCGGCAACGATATCTTTGGTTGCAACTGCGACTCCATTCACGACCAGTTCCACCGGTACGGTTCGGGTATCTCCCACGCGTGCGCGTTCAAGGTGCCAGTAGGGTTTTTCATCCAATCGTCTTGCTTTGATCGATTTGGCCGATTCACTTGCTACCTCAGGCAGCATGGCCGAGACGCGCGTCTTGACCGTGACGCTTTGTTTGCTTGGAAGATCAAGTTGACTGACCAGACCATCCGCATTGTGATGTCCCATGGCAAGGTTGTTGACCGTAAACTCGGAGATGTGGCTCAGCCCATCGCCAACATAGCTTCGACCATCCTTTAATCCCATCGCCCAGTCCTCAAACGAATACTCCGCATTCTTGGGGAGTTGTACGTAGACTCGGCCTAGGCCAACGCGTTCTCCGTAAATACATGGGAAATCGGTTTCGCCGCTGATCCGAGTTCGATAACCGCAGTTGAGGGTGTGATACCAAATGTTGAGCTCCCAAATGGCTGGCGTGTCCACCGTGCTGATGAAATCGCAAGCATCGTGCGTAACCGCCACGATGAATTCATTGGCGCCGATTCCATCGAAGGGTGGCATCGCAAGATCAGGTAATTTGTCGGCCGCTCTGCCGACCGTATCTCTACCTCCACCTCCAGAGCCGCTTCTCGGATAGAGCCCACGGCTTCCATTGGGCAAGTAGTCCGGCAGCTGCAGTCCCCAACCGCTGTGACTATATCCGACAACTCCTCCCTGCTGCTTTCCCCATTGCAACACCGGAAGTGTCCAACTGGGCCAGTCCTCGATGGATTGGGTATTGGGATAGTCGTCTTCCTTGAGGTTCAGCAAGCACAGATGGCCTGCGTGCGAGGACGGAAAGCCGCTGACCTCGACATCGTATCGCATCAGATATCGGCCTTTGGAAAGCGAGGATGTTTGTCCATCGAAGAATTGTTTTTGGTGGTACCAGCAGGGGCCCCAACTCAGCACACAGCCGATGTTCAAGTCTTCACCGAGAACGTGTCGGTACATGTCTTCTGGCGTAACGCCCTGCGTTGGGTTTTCGTAATGAGCGCATCCAGCAGCATGCACATGATGATCGCCCGAAATCCAGCCGAGTTCAGCCATATGGACCCATCGTTTCAATTCGATGTTGATGTGCGAAGGCTTGCCTTTACCATCTATCTCAACTTTGAAATCATTGATTTGGTATTCAGGACCTCTCGAAGCGGTGATCTGGAATTTCCCCTTCGGTAGTTTGACGGACTCTCCGTCAGCCCGATAAATCTGATGGTGAAAGAACATATCGGGTGCCAGCCGGCGCGATGGATTGGGATACACTCGACCTTGTTCGTCGCGAATGGTGAGCCAGCAAGTGGTAGGTTTCCCATCCCAGTCTTTGACGCTGATCGGCACATCGAACGAGGCTTTGCAATCGAACAGGACTGGAATCTCATTTCGGAACCCTAGATCCTGTGTCCCTTGACCGACGTCAAAAGAAATGGTCGCTTCGCGTTGGCCCGGATCACGGCTATAGAGTTGAATGACGCGATACTCAAGTGGTGCACCCGACAAAGTTGGCAACAGTGGAGGGCTACTGAGGAGTGCGACATCGAGCCAACGTCGTTCGGATTCTGCAGGCGAAATGTCGAGAACTGGTTTGGATGCCGAACTGCTTCTCTTGACCATCGGCAACGATTGGGGGCTCGATGTCCTCAGACGGGCTGTTACACCAGCTTGGTTGCTAACCTTGATGAGAAAGGTCGTCCAACCTAGCTCCATGAGTTGAGCCTGCGCAGGACCGGGAAGGACATGTACTCGGCTTTCGGCATTGATTTCGATCGCGGCCAGGCAGAGCGGATCCAATAGAGCTTGAATATCCGTGGTGATCTCGACATCGTTGGTACTGTCCCGCAATTTGTTTAGTTTCCCGCGAATTGCGTCTGGCAATGGCTCGCCTGCCGCGTCGAGCGCTTCGGTGAGACGAGCCATAGATGCCTGAAGCGGTTGACGGTCCACTTTCGGGACAATCGGCCAGTCGGCGTTCGATCTCGTCGGTTCTAATACAAACCATGCAACAACAATAACAACTAAGGCTCGCATCATGAACATCCTTTGGAATGGGTCAGGAACAAGTAGGTCCGCATCTCCGAGGCGGACTTCCCAGCGTCTCGGAGATACGCTGCTACGTCTAGCGTCTCGGAGATACGCTGCTACGTCTAGCTTCGCTTACCAGATTCGAACACGTTTTTCCGGCGAAATAAACATCTTGGAATTTGGCTTGACCGAAAACACTTCGTAGAAAGGGTCGATATTGGAGACAATTCCATTGCATCGGAACTGGCTGGGCGAATGCGGATCGGTCATAAGGCGCTTGAGCATTTCCTGATCGCGATACTTTCGCTTCCAGACTTGCGCCCATCCGATAAAGAATCGTTGGTCACCCGTGTAGCTGTCGAGGACTGGTGCTGTTTTTTGGCCAAGAGAAATTTTGTATGCGGTGTATGCGACACTCATTCCACCCAAGTCACCAATATTTTCTCCCAATGTAAATTTGCCATTCACTGTGGCGTTTGGGAGAGGAGAGTACGCATCATATTGGGCAACAAGCTGGGCTGATCGGGCCTCGAACTCGGTTTTGTCACGTTCCGTCCACCAATCGCGAAGGTTTCCCTTGCCATCGTATTTGGCACCGGAATCATCAAAGCCATGGCTAATCTCGTGACCAATGACCGCTCCGATCGCACCGTAGTTGACCGCGTCATCAGCTTGCAAGTTAAAGAAGGGGGGTTGAAGGATAGCGGCCGGGAATACGATTTCGTTCATCGTAGGGTTGTAGTACGCGTTGACTGTTTGTGGCGGCATGAACCACTCATCGCGATTGATCGGTTTCCCTAGTTTGCCAACTTGGTACGCATGATCAAATTCAGCGATCTTTCCCAGGTTGGCAATGATGTCATCAGGGACGATCGTAACGGAGGAATAGTCCTTCCACTTGTCTGGGTATCCAATTTTCGGCGTGAAGAGAGCAAGCTTTTCTTTCGCCTGCGCCTTTGTGCCTTCGCCCATCCACTGCAATCCATCGATGCGTTTTTCGAAAGCCACGAGCAAGTTCTTCACTAAACCATTCATTCTTTCTTTGGCTTTGGGGGAGAAGTGCTTGGCCACGTAGAGTTGACCGACGGGCATTCCCAACAACCTGTTGCAAGCGTTTACGCCACGGCGCCATAACGGCTCTTGTTCCGTGACACCGCTGAGCGCCGTCTTGTGAAATGCAAAATGCATTTTCTCCAACGATTCACTGAGCAACGGAGCGTACGAGTCGATCGCTTTGAAAGCAAGGTATGCCTTGAGCGTATCGAGGTCGGTTTTGTCGATAACCTCGGACGCTTCCAAAAAGAAGCTTGGCTGGCCAGCGATGAGATCGATCCCTGTTGGTAACCCTGTGGCCGACGCATAGCCTTCCCAATTGAGGTCGCGATACTTGGAGGAGAATTCCGACGAAGGCATCTTGTTGTATGTCTTGATGGGATCTCGCAATTCCACTTGCGACCATTGAGCTTTTGCAAGAGCCGTTTCTAGAGCCAGGATATTTTCGGCGTTGCTGGCCGGATCTGGCCACTTGATCTGAGTCAGCATAGTCTCGAGAAATTTTTTGAACGCTTCTCGAGATTCTTCTTTGGCCGGATCGGTCTTGAGGTAGTAGTCGCGGTCGGGCAGCGTGATACCGTCTTGATTTATATAGACTGCGTATTGATCGGATCGCCTGGCGTCCGGTTCGATATAGAAACCGTAAAAACTCGAGATACCGCGACGTGCAAACGTACCAGCCAGCCTCGTGAGTTGGCTTTTATCCGCAACTCCTCTGACTTGTTCGATCAGCCCTTCGATCGGTTTCAGTCCCATCCGATTGCGTTGTTCCACGTTGGTATAAGAACGATAAAAATCGCCGACTTGTTTTGCGATGGGGGACGGATTCGGGTCTCGGCTGGCGTCCTCGATTATTTTTCTGATCGACTCTTTCGTTTCAATGTCCAATATAGTGAATGCACCATAATTGGATTGATCGCTTGGGATCGGAGTCTCCTTGAGCCACTTGCCGTTAACGTGTTGAAAAAAATCATCCTCGGGTGCCACCGATCGATCGAAATGTTCGAGTTGAATGCCTGAGATCCATTGGTTCGATTCTTGGGCCAATATTTCATGGTCGAAAGTGACCGTTGCAAACAGCCAGGCTCCGATGAAGCCACGGATGGTTAGTACCGACATAGACTTGTTCATGGGTTACGGACATCGAAAACGAGAGTTGGGTCGAAAAATGTGGTCGAAATTTGCGTTTGTCATTTTAGGGTTGCCCAGTGGCGCTTGTAAGGTACCGTCCATAAATGATCGTGATTTCAGAGGCTCTGGCGCGAGCCTCCCTTTTCGTGACAATACGGAGGCTAGTGCGACTTCAAGGCTAACCATTGGGTAGTGGAGGTTGTTAAACCTCCCGGATCGCAGAGATCTTTAACAAGATCCACTACCTTCAACTCCAAAAAATGGATTGAAGACGCACCAGTGCCCAATGGCACTCACCTTCGTAGCGGTACGGCGCGAGCCGTCCGGCTAGTGTCGGAAAGAAGTCGCGAGACCGGAGGGCTTGCGCCCAGGTACAAAGAATGGCACAAGCTGTATGGCCTAGGATCAGAAGCTTCGTCCGATCGAAATGATTGCTTCCCATTTGGGACAGCTTTCGTCTTGGCGGCGATTGGTTGGATTGCCGCCACTCTTTTGAGTTATTGACTGACATCTCGGACTTCCATGTTTGTCCATGAAATATAGAATGGACTTGCAAGTCCGTCGTATTAGCGAAACGACGCCCCTCTCACTCACTGCGAGAAAACCGGGACAAAGCAAAAGTTTGTTGTCATTTAAGTGAATCCACATTTGATGAGCAAGTGGCAATGATGTCGACAGTGATGCACGGGATCGAACTGGAAAATCGCGATGACTGGCGCGGAGCTGAGGCGATTTACCAAGAAATTCTTAAGAGAGAAAGCAAGAATCTCGAAGCGTGGTTTCGTCTCGGTTCCGTTTCGCTCAAACTGGGCAATCACCCGTTAGCGGTTGAAAGTTTTCAACGTTGCATCGAGATAGACCCAAGTATTGTGGAATTGTGGAGTAATTTGGGGTATGCATTTGCTTCGGCGGGTAGTCTCGATTCGGCTGCCCGTGCGTTGCAGCGGGCGGTACAAATGCGTCCTGATCGGGCTGATCTGCGTCGCGATTTCGGCTACGTGTTGCGGGATCTTCGACAATTTGAATTAGCCGGGGATGTTTTGCGATCTTCGTTGTCGATCGATTCACAAAATGTTGATGTCAGGTTTTGTCTGGCGGATGTACTGAAGGAAAAAGGCAATCTTGTAGCTGCCATCAACGAATTGCAGGAAATCCTAAATCAAGTGCCGACACATCTTCCTGCATTGATGATGGTAAGCCACCTGCACTGCCGAACGAGTCGATTCCCAGAAGCCATCGCCGGATTTCAACGAGCCATCCAATTAGCGCCCACCAATGATCGAGCACACTTTGGGCTGGGAAATGCATACTATCATTCTGGACGATTTGACGATGCGATTGTGTGCTTTCGTCGCTCTCTGGAATTGAATCCAGAATGTGCTGACGCCTATAGCAATTTGGGAATCGTCCTTTGCTTTCACGGAAGTCTTGTCGAGGGGCATGGCAAACTTGACGAAGCCATCACTTGTTTTCAGCAAGCCATTCGTATCAATCCACGACTGGCGGAAGCACACAATGGATTGGCGAATGCACTTAAGAGTCAGGGCGAAATAGACGAGGCGATTTCATGCTATCGTCGCGCTTTGGAAATTGCACCGGACTGGTCGGGAGTGCATAGCAATCTTGTTTACATGCTTACTTTCAGTGACCAGTACGATGCCAAGCAAATCTATGATGAAAATCGGATCTGGAACATGCGTTTCGGGGAACCGCTGCGAATTCGAATTGAACCACATTCCAATTTCCCAACTAAAAATCGTCGGCTGAAAATCGGATATGTGTCTCCCGATTTTCGAGCAAATTGCCTGGCCCTCTTTACAACTCCTGTGTTGTCGTCCCATGACCATGAAAATTTTGAGGTCTATTGTTATTCGGATGTGGTTCATCCTGACCATATCACTCACAACCTCCGCAGTCATGCAGATCATTGGCGCGATGTAGTGGGCAATTCGCTCGATGAAATCGCGAGGATAATCCGCAACGATGGTATCGATATTCTCGTCGACACGACGATGCACATGAATAGAAGTAAACTCGGTGTCTTTGCAATGAAGCCCGCCCCGGTTCAAATGTGTTGGCTGGCTTATCCGGGAACCACTGGCCTTACGACGATCGACTACCGAATAACAGACCCGCATTTGGATCCACCCGGGCTATTTGACCAATACTATTCTGAGGAATCGGTGCGGCTGCCTGACACTTTCTGGTGTTACGATCCGTTGACCAGTGGACCCCATGTCAATGGCTTACCAGCAAAGACTAATGGTTACATTACGTTTGGGTGTCTCAACAATTTTTGCAAGGTCAATGTGCCAGTGTTGAAACTTTGGGCACGTGTGCTGCATGCCGTTGAAGCGTCCCGTCTCGTCATCCTGGCAAACGAGGGGGCGCATCGCGATCGAACGTTGCGACGGTTAGAGGCGGAGGGAATTACCAGAGATAGAGTGGATTTTGTCTGTCATCAACCCCGAGAGAAATACCTTGAGTGCTATCACCGCATCGATATTTGTCTCGATACTTTTCCTTACAACGGTCATACGACCAGTCTAGACTCGTTTTGGATGGGAGTTCCAGTTGTAACGCTGGTGGGGAACACAGTGGTTGGACGTGCTGGGTTAAGTCAATTGATGAATCTGGATCTACCTGAGTTGATTGCAAAAACGCCTGACGATTATATGCGAATTGCGAGTGAATTGGCGGAGGATTTGCCTCGTTTGGAGAGGTTGCGAGCGAGCCTACGAACCACCATGGAGAGTTCTCCACTGATGGATGCCAAACGATTTACACAGGGCATGGAAGACATCTACCGTCGTGTTTGGGAACGCTGGTGTGACCAACAAAGCATCCCCGCAATCGGTTGAAAGGGCTACATTTCTAGACTAATTGGCCAAGATCAGTTGCAGCGCGCCCGCCAGGCCAAAGAGGGACAAGCCCGCGAATGCCAGGGACAGCCAATACAAGAATCTGCCCGGGTACGTGACACCAGTTTCATCAGCCAGTTGCAGGACGATTTGTTCGGCTTGCTGCATCGAAAGCCCCAACTCATCTCGATACAGATGGACAGCCTCCGACCAGTGGCCGTGCTGTATCAAGTGTGTTGCTAGCGAATCTATGTTGGACATGGTACTGGAGCCCGACCTACCTTGTTAAGATGAGCGGTTTAGGTTGGCTGGCGTCTTTGGTGCAAGAGGGTTGAGTTCATCCAATCAACATTCGAAGATATTGAGAGGCTAACTTCGATCGGCACGGCGGAATTGAATACTTAAGTCAAACCTTCGTCTTGAGACGATTTTTTTTTGGTCCTATACTCCGCCGGTGTTCTCAGCATTCCCTAACTCAAGCCGATGGAGAGCGACTCGGTAGTGGAACGGATTCCCCTAACCGATCCAATCCGAATAATCCGGTCGTTGTTGTTATCGACTCGCCAGATTCATTTGGAAACCAACTCGACTGCTCATTTCGTGGGCGGAGGGGTTGCGCACGCACTATTCTCGTTGATGCTGGCGATTTTTTTGGCAGCGGCAGATTTCAACCATCATTTGCACGCCGCAGAAATCGGCGTTCCTCTTTCGGATCCCAAGTTTGGAATCGAAGCGTTTGCGCATTCCGCAACAAAACGAACGCAAGGCGTCTTTGAGGTTTACACGTTGAGCGGAGGATGCCGGATTTACCAAGGGGCATTCATGGCCACTTGTGATACGGCAAACATCTGGATCGACCGTTCGGAAGATGGATTGAACAAAAGCGAATCGCCCGACAGATCGCCGAATGCCAAAAAGGTCATCGTGCAGACATTGGGAAACTGCGACGTTCGATGGTCCGATGAACAGAGAATTTCGGATAGCCAATGGATGGGACGACTATTCAGCCATTTCGATGTTGGGTTTCACGCGGATGTATGGAACACGGCGACCGGGGAAGGGCCCGATTTAGATTGGAACGCGGATTCCCCTGCGAGGAGAGGCTCGCCCTCTGGCATGCAAGCGACTGGCCAAGTGAGAAACGCCATCGCTTGGAGTGCTGACGACCATGCATCCCACGTCAAGTTAGCATCACAGATTACTTCGATGACTCCCATCCCGTCGCCGTTGCCAAGAGGGAATGAGGTTTCAATCCAGTTTAACCCTAGCAACACTAGCGCCCCTGGCACTGCGAGCGACCGCGGACGCATCCCAAGCGGCGACAGCGGCTCCCAAAACAACGGAGCGAGTTTGATCAACGGCAATTTGCAGTTGGGTGGAACGGTATTGGATGCCGGATCAATGCAGTTGTTTGAGTCCACTCGTCCGGCGAATGAGGGAGCAGTACCGCAAAGTGTTCAGTCATTTCAGGTCCCCAATAGCATGGATTTGGGGCCTGCTCCGGTGGCAGCACCCGTTGCGTTCGGCTCGCCAAACGCATCGCCTGGGCGTCAGCGGATAGGGGCTCGTACATTTGAATTCAGCGGTCGCGGTGGAGTCGGGCCGACGCTTGATCGGGATGATCGTCCTGACCGCGGTGACTCGGTGATCACGATTGCTGGCGGAATACGATTGCGATTTGGGCAAGTCTCGGCAGCGACATCGACCGGCGTTATGGACCTTGGGACGGTCTTGATCGAAGCGGATCGAGCGGTGATTTGGACGCCGAATGCGACGAAGCTCATGTCGAAACAAATCGACGACATGCCGGTGGAGGTATACATCGAGGGCAACGTTGTGTTTCAGCAAGGACAGCGAGTCGTTTATGCAGATCGGATGTACTACAACGTCCAGGCTGAGTATGGAATGATTCTTGGTGCCGAGATACTCACTCCCGCGCCGCAATACGAGGGATTACTTCGGCTAAAAGCAGATGTCGTCGAGCAAAGGTCTCGAGAGACGTTCCTTGCGTATCGAGGTGCGTTGACTAGCAGCCGACTCGGTGTGCCTCGTTATTGGCTGCAATCAGATCGGATTGAACTCACGGATCGCAAGAATACGAACAATGGAACTTTATTCGGGCTACCTTTTGCGGGAACCACAGGCGAACAAACCGGCATGCAAGCCAAGGCGCGGCACAACTTTGTTTACCTCGCTGGGCTGCCCGTGTTTTATTGGCCGATTCTCAATTCCAATGTCGACACATCCAATTTTTACGTGTCTGGTCTTCGATTCAAAAACGATACGATCCTCGGCAATCAAGTCATGGTGGACTGGGATCTGTATCAGATCTTGGGAATTCAAGGACTGGATGGGACGCGATGGACCCTTTCAACAGACTATCTGAGCAAACGCGGCATCGGCGTCGGAACTAATTTTCGTTACAACGTACCCAATCTGTTTGTGGGGCCCGCTGTCGGAACGCTGGACTTATGGGGCTTGCAGGACAAGGGGCTCGACTTTATTGGCTCCGACCGTTCAGGGTTGACGCCTGAACAAGACACTCGAGGCAGATTACTGTTTCAACATCGACAATACTTGTCTCCAGATACGGAACTTTGGGCAGAGGCTGGATTCATCAGCGACCGAAATTTTCTCGAGCAGTATTTCGAGCAAGAGTGGGACACGCAAAAGGACTACTCGACGGCGCTTCGACTGAGACAGTATTACGATCAGCACATGATCGATATTTGGGGACAAACTCGTCTCAACAAATTCTTGACCGAGACGGAATGGTTGCCGAGGCTGGATCACTATTGGCTTGGCCAAACGGTAGGAGATATTTTCACGTACTATTCCCATTCGAATATTGGCTACGCGCGACAACGAGTCGCAAGCACCCCCACCAACCCTGCCGAGATCGCCAAGTTTCAGCTTCAACCGTGGGAGGTCAACGCGGGAGGATTGCACGCAGTTACACGGCACGAGCTGAATTTGCCATTCGATACCGGATATTACAAATTTGTGCCGTTTCTCTCGGGTGAAGCAGGTAAATGGGGTGAAGACGTCAATGGTCAAGACATTACTCGACTTACCGGGCAAGCCGGATTGCGATCCTCATTGCCGATGGTCAAAGTGTTTCCTGACGTGCAAAGCAGCACTCTCAATCTCAGCGGGCTTGCACACAAGCTTTCGTTTGAGAGCGAGTTTTTGTATGCTGACACAACCCAGGACTTAGACCTTTTTCCGTTGTACAATCCGATCGACGATAACTCACAAGAACACTTTCGAAGACGGTTAGTCTTCAATACTTTTGGTGGTGTACTGCCAGACCAGTTCGAGTCGACCAACTATGCAGCCCGGCAAGCGATGCAACGCTACATGTCGGCGGCGAGTTCGGAAGTTGTAACCAATCAATTCCAATCTCGATTTGGGATTCATCAACGTTGGCAAACGAAACGAGGCGTACCTGGCCGCGAACGTATCGCCGATGTGGTAGAGTTCGATGTGGATGCGATCATTTTTGGCAAACCCGATCGCGACAATTTTGGTCAGAGCGTTGGAGGAATCAATTATGATTTCCGCTATCACATTGGAGACCGAGTGACTCTCCTGAGCAATGGATACTATGATCTGTTCGAATCGGGACTGCGAGCGACCACGCTAGGCGGAGTCATTTCGAGGCCGGGGCGTGGCGACATCTATTTGGGGGCGACAAGTATCGAGGGTCCGTTTAGTTCCATGTTGCTGACCACTTCCTTCAATTACCGCATGAATGAAAAATGGGTAGCCGTCGGAGGAACGACCGTAGATTTGGGAAAGACAGGGAACATTGGTCAATCCTTGGGACTAACACGAATTGGGGAGTCCTTCTTGATTCGAGTAGGCGCGAATGTGGATAGTGGGCGCGACAATGTTTCGTACAATTTCAACATAGAACCGCGATTTTTGTCGACACGAGGACTGGGGGTCGTAGCCGGACAACTGATTCCGCCAGCCGGATTGTATGGACTTGAGTAAGATGGTCATTGTATTGCTGGAACACGCTCCATTATTGCCATGAACGAAGTTCCGCTCAATCCTATTCAAAAAAACGCATGGAACCCACAATCTCCAGATTCTCAATTGGAGATCGCTTCGGCTTGTCTAGAGTCTAAGCATTATGGACGAGTCATCGAGATTTGTTGCGGCCTCGTTCTTGAAAACCCCGCGTTGGCGAGGGCTCACTTTTTTCTTGGTATCGCATATTACGCTCGAGGCCAATATGAAATATCTGCAGGATGTTTCGAACGCGCCATCGAGCTCAAGCCGGATTATGGACATGCCCACATGAATCTCGGGAATGCTCACCATGCGCTTGGAAGGTGGTCGGCCGCAATCGCCAGCTATCAGCGAGCTGCCGAGCTTATGCCCGATCAAGCCGTCGTTTATTTTAACCTTGCCGGTTCACAACAAAAGATCGGCCAGTTGCAGGAGGCTGCAAGATCAATCGAAACAACCATTGAATTGTCAAGTCGCTATCCGAGGGCTTTCAAGCGACTCGGAGACATTCTCGCAGAACTGCATCTGCAGCAACAGGCGCTCGACGCATATCGGACTGCAATCGAACAAGACCCTACCGACACCCATGCGTATGTTGCGATGGGCAGCGTATTGAGGAGTTTGCAGCGATTCCAAGATGCTGTCGCCTGTTATCAACAAGCGCTTGCTATCAACCCTAACTCAGCTGGTGCCCTTACCAACCTTGGTAATGTTTATTTGGACATGGGAATGTTCGACGAAGCATACCACTGCCATGAGAAAGCTGTAGCGAATTCTCCAAACGACGTTACTTGCCTTTGCAACCTTGGGGGCGTTTTACAAAGGTTGGGCATGCAGCGTCAAGCGATTGACTGTTACTCTCGGGCCATACAAATCGACCCACTTTGTTCCAAACCGCACTTTAACAGCGCAATTGCACTGCTTTCCCTAGGAGAATACGATCGAGGTTTTCAAATGTACGAGTGGCGCTGGAAGGAAGTTACTGCAATGCGCCCCTTCCCTTGTCCTGAATGGGATGGCACTTCGTTAGAAAACAGATCGATACTTCTTCATGCGGAACAGGGGCTGGGAGACACAATTCAAATTATTCGGTTAGTGCGAAAGGTACGCGAGCGATTGCCCGCGAGAATTGTGGTGGAGTGCCAACCTGAACTCTGCCGGCTCCTTAGCAATCTCGACGGAATCGACGAGCTTGTTTCTCAAGGGAGCCCCTTGCCCGCAACCGATCTTCACGCACCGCTGATGAGTCTTCCGCGGATTCTTAAGTTGCAGCCAAGTCAATTTTCGCAAACAGCTCCTTATCTAGTTGCAAATGCCGAACTGGTGGACCATTGGCGCAAGATTCTCGATAGGACTCCCGGTATCCATATTGGCATCTGCTGGCAGGGAAGCTCGCGTTATCCCAAGGACCGATTTCGTTCAATTCCATTAAGTGCGTTCTCAGAGATTGCAAATATGCCGGGAGTCCATCTGATTTGTCTGCAAAAGGGGGCAGGTTTCGAGCAGATCCAGAGCGTTAACTTCAACTTGGTCGATTTTTCGAACGCGCTTGACGAGTCCAATGGTCCCTTTATGGACACTGCGGCGATCATGGCAAATTTAGACCTGATCATTACCATCGACTCGTCTATCGCGCATTTGGCTGGTGCTTTGGGGATAAAGACTTGGGTCGCATTGAGCGCTGTCCCCGATTGGCGTTGGCAGCAACAGGGCACGACGTCGGCATGGTACCCATCGGTTAAGTTGTTTCGCCAGACAAAGGTCAATCACTGGGATCCCGTGTTTTCCGAGATACGCAATGCGGTGTATGACGAGTTCAGCATCAACAAGCGAGGCGAGGTAGGGGAGCACCACTCAACCAAGTTCCCTGCCTCGAAGCAAAATTCTATTGGACCAGATGGGATACACGACCAATCTGCGATAACCGAGCCGCTGAAGACTACCGTAATGCTCGCCCCAGGGAGCATCGGTTCGATTTTAAATGTGGCCTCACAGCAACGGCTCGAGGGGAAACTAGATGAGGCCATCGACACGTTGCGCCGATTGTTGTTCGTCGAACCAAAACTCGTATTGGCTGCACATGCGCTCGCAGAACTACTGCTCGAAACCAATCAGACATCGGAGGCCAAGAGTGGGTTTGCGTACGTTCTGCAGCTCGAGCCCAACAATCTTAATGCCGCTCTGAAACTGGGAGTTATTGCTTCGCAAGAGAAAAAATCAGGCGAGGCTGCGTTCGCATTTCAACAGGCCACGAAAATCGACCCTAATTCGGCGATTTCCCATCGTTATTTTGGAATGTCACTTAACGAATTGTCCGACTTTGGTGCGGCGGTTGAGCCCCTTCGTAGAGCCGTCGAACTTGAGCCGACCAACGCAGAGAATCATTTAGTTTTAGGAAATGCACTCAGTGGTCTCAATCAACTTGCAGAAGCCGCCAAGTGTTATGTGACGGCAACTCAAATTGCCGACGATCCGCTAGTGCCTCTGCTCAACTTGGGAAACTGCTTGACCAGCCAGGGCAAGTATCAGAAGGCCAACTCTTGTTTCCGACGAATACTTTCGCTCGACCCAAGATTCTCCGCCGCGCATCTCAGTTTGGGGATCAACTTTGAATCCATGGGACGTCTCGAAGATGCCCTATTCCACTTTACCGAGTGCCTGAATATCCTACCGAACAACGACGTCGCATTAGTCAATCTCGGTGTGATTCACGATCGACTTCGCGAATATGACAAGGCCGATGAGTGCTTTCGAACAGCGATATCAGTTGCGCCTGAGAACACCGCCGCGCGATTCAACTTGGGAATGGTCCACCTGCGAAACGGAAACTGGAGGGAGGGGTTTGAGCTTTACGAATTGCGAACTGGACTCCCTGGCGTATCAAAACCAATAGTCCAAACTCCGAGGTGGAATGGTGAGTCGCTCCAAGGCAAGACTCTACTGGTCATGCATGAGCAAGGTATGGGAGATTGCATTCAGTTTGTTCGCTACATGTTGCCTCTCAAGCAACTTGGCGCTCGTGTTTTGCTTCAATGCCGAAATTCGATGATGAGATTGATACGAACCTGCGAGGGAATCGATCAAATAGTTTCGCATAAGGATCCACTCCCAGAACACGACTTCCACATTCGATTGCTAAGCTTGCCCTATGTTTTCGGAACGACCCCCAACAACATTCCTAGGGCAATTCCGTACCTACACGCGGAACGGGAACGCGTGGATGCTTGGCGAGAGCGTCTGCGTCCCGACGTTGGCTTTAAGATTGGAATCGTTTGGAGAGGCAACCCGGGATACCGTTCCGACCGGTGGAGATCGGCCCCCTTGGAGCTTTTTCATCGTTTTTGTTCCGCCGGGCCAATACAGTTTTATAGTCTTCAAAAGGAAGACGTTCGTGAAGACATTCAGCGCGTGAGTCACCTATTTCATGTGCATGACTTCGGATCGGAACTAGATTGCGACGGCGCATTTCTTGATTCCGCAGCGATCATGAAATGTATGGATCTGGTGGTTTCAGTGGACACCTCACCCAATCATTTAGCGGGTGCGCTCGGGGTACCTGTTTGGCTGGCGCTTTCCTACAGTTCCGATTGGCGTTGGATGCTGGATCGGGACGATACGCCTTGGTATCCGACGGCCAAGATATTTCGTCAGAAAACCTCCAACGGCTGGCCTGATGTCTTTGAGCGAATGTCGCGCGAGCTTTACAGTCAATTGGCCTCCCATAGTTTATCGAAGGGCATCAACGCGGTTGGATCGTGACCTAGATTACCTAGTACTACAGCGCAGAGTAGCGTTGAGTCTACCATTACAAAACGCCCAACCGGTTTTGCGGAGCAAAACCGCCACATGTTGCGCTGTAGTACTAGTTACCAAACGGTGGCCGCAGCAAGGGTTTTGCGCAATTGCAATCTGAGAACATGTCTACTCTCCATCAGGATATTCAGCTCGCACAATCGCTTGTTCAAGCCGGGAAGAACGCAGAAGCGGAATCTGTTTGCGTCCATATTCTGAAATCGTACCCGGACCATGGCGATGCGGCATTTTTGCTGGGCATTGTCGCAATGAGGCAAGCGCGTTACCGAGACGCAGTCCACGCATTCAACACCTGCCTTATCTCCAGGCCACAATTCCCTGAGGTTCATAGCAATTTAGGTGTCGCGCTAGCGAACTTAGGATTGCAGAACGAAGCCCTTCGGCATTTCGAATTGGCGCTTTCGTTTTGCCCCACGTTCATCGACGCTGCTATCAATCAATCCAAAATACTATGCGAGATGGGGCGCGAAATTGAGGCTTCCGCCCTAATGGAGCCATTGTTGCAACAGCAGCCCGGGAATATTCGACTTCTCAAGGAGTCTGCCTATGCATGGATGCGACTAGGAAGGTACGAACGCGCTGTGGATAGATACAGGCGAGTGTGTCAGCTCAAACCGGACGATGCGGATTCGCATTGGAACCTGGCTACTTGCGAACTGTCTCGAGGAAATTTTCTGGACGGCTGGAGCGAGTACGCTTGGAGATGGAAATGCCAATCTTTTGCGGACTTCGCACCTAAATTCGATATTCCCCAGTGGACTGGCGAATCGATCCACGGAAAACGAATTCTCCTGAATTCAGAACAAGGCCACGGCGATACGATTCAATTCATTCGGTACGCATCGATCCTCAAACAGCATGGTGCCGAGGTCTTATTCCATTGCCCACCAAGGCTCGAGACATTGCTTTCGGTTGTCGAGGGAATTGACGAAACCATCTCGATCGGAGCCCCCGTTCCTGAGTGTGACTTTCGGGCCTCCTTGATGGATCTTCCTGCCATCTTGGGATCAACCCTCGAAACAGTGCCCGCTCGCGTTCCCTATTTGGACGCTGATCCCATTCGAATTCAACATTGGAGAACCATCTTAGGGAATAACCCCTCATGCAATGTCGGTATCGCATGGCACGGCAGCACACAGAATCAAAGGAATGCCGAACGTTCGATCCCTCTGATCGCGTTCGCGCCGCTCGCCTCCATTCCTGGCGTTCGAATCATCAGCTTGCAAAAGGGAGCTGGAAGCGAACAATTGTCTGTGGCTGCAACCCAATTTCCAATCGAAGACTTAGCGCATGCATTGGATATAGGCGAGGATGCGTTTGTCGATACCGCAGCATTGATGAAATCGCTGGATCTGGTAGTCACGTGCGACACCGCGATCGCGCATTTGGCCGGCGCGTTGGGAATACCTGTATGGATGGCAATCCCAAAAGTGGGAGATTGGCGTTGGATGGTCGATCGCACCGATAGTCCTTGGTATCCAACGATGCGCATTTTTCGGCAAACAAAAATGTACGATTGGACAACCCCCATGCAATTCGTAGCGAACGAATTGTCTCATTGGGCCAGAAGATAGATCATTGCCTAATCATCACACAGTACGCTGGTACCGTTTTGCTCTCTGTTTTATCGACGGGAAAAGCACTAGAATGTCGATCTCACAGCCCACGCTCCATGCAATATCCCACACCGGACCCGACGGAGATTTCCAACATGAAAGAAATGGTGACGTCGCTCGTATGCGGCTTGTTCCTACTGTCGCATGTCTGCTTTGGGAATCCAGTCGATTTGGAACGCCCCAACTTTGTAGTCATCCTGTGTGATGACTTAGGCTGGGGGGACTTGCGTTGTTTCGGCCACCCCACCATCGAAACCCCGAACCTGGACAAGCTGGCTACCGAGGGAATTCGGTTTACGAATGCCTACGCAGCTTCTGTTGTCTGTTCTCCTTCGCGAGTTGGATTGATGACGGGGCGCAATCCTGTTCGTGCCGGCATCTTTGATTGGATTCCTGAGGCAAAACAAGTGAACTCGGCGACGAATAGTCGGCATCTCGTGCACATGCGACGCGACGAAATCACTCTGCCGCAACTTCTAAAGAAAGCCGGTTATGCAACCGCCATGGCAGGTAAATGGCATTGCAACAGCGCATTCAATAGCCCAGAGCAGCCACAACCTGGCGACGCTGGCTTCGACCACTGGTTCGCAACACAAAACAATGCAGCTCCCTCGCACAAGAATCCTAAGAACTTTGTCAAAGATGGCACGGAGGTAGGGGCGTTGGAGGGATTTAGTTGCCAACTCGTCGTGCGCGATGCCATCGCATGGTTAGACAAGCAACAGGCAGCAACACAACGGGCAGCAACGCAACAGCCAGCTAAGCCACGCCAGCCGTTTTTCTTGTATGTTGCGCTGCACGAACCACACGAGCCGGTCGCTTCTCCCCCGGAACTCGTTGCCAAATATTTGCCTTCGGCCAAAAACGAAGACGAAGCGCAGTTCTTTGCTAACGTTGAAAACATGGATCGCGCCGTCGGCGAGTTCTGCGTGGCGCTCAAGAGGTTGAAACTGGACGAAAACACGGTCATTTTCTTTTCAAGCGATAATGGTCCCGAGACGTTGAGTCGATACCCTGCTGCCAAACGAAGCTACGGTCGCCCAGGGACGCTTCGAGGCATGAAGCTGTGGACGACCGAAGGCGGGTGCCGAGTGCCGGGCATCATGCGTTGGCCTGCGAAAATAAAACCGGGACAGACTTTGGATCAGCCGGTTTGCTCGTTGGATTTGCTGCCCACTTTTTGTTCCCTCGCGGGCGCGTCGCTTCCTCCTCAAAGAGCGCTCGATGGAACCAACATCGCCGCGTTGTTGCAGGGTTCCAAGTTCGAACGCGAAAGACCGCTGATGTGGGTTTATTTCAATGCCCTCAACGAGCAACGCGTTGCCATGCGCGATGGAGATTGGAAACTCTTGGCAAGAATTGGAGATACATTGGCTCCGCAAGCCAACATCACGCATCGGAATGAATCGTCGATTCGCTCGGCAACGCTTTCCGGATTCTCCTTGTACAATTTGCGTTTGGATCCCAATGAAACAAACGATATGGCTCTGAAGGAATCCAGCGTACTTGCGTCCCTCCGTTCGAAAATGGAAGCTGGCTATCAAGACCTTTTAAAAGACATGCATGTATGGCCAGATCAACCGAATCCACTTGCTGCATCCGAAGATGCAAAGAAATAACTAACTTATGTCCAACCCATCGAGCGACTCGAATCCAATCAACGTTCCCGAACTAAATCGTCGCGATGTGATCAAAGTCGCAAGCGGCGTCGCGTGCGTCGCTGCCCTCGAGCCGTCGCTCCTTTCAGCTCAGGATGAAATATCTCCCTTTGGAACGGAATTTCCGAACTTGGACTCGCTGGCCACAGGAAAATGGTGGCTCGCTAGCCCGCCCAAGCAAAACCCGCCTCCTCCGATGGATGTGCCGCGCGATCAAGTCGTCGCGTTCGCTTTGTACACGCACGATCATGGAGTCTTGAAACTCTCGGCGCAGCTCTATCCGTTGAAACCTGAAGAACCGCGTGACGCTAGGCTCGAGTTGTTGCGCAACGGAGCATGGCAGCAAGTTGCCAAGGTACAGCTTGCGATGCCCGGTTGGACTGCGTTGTTTCGCATCGAGAACTGGGATGCATCGGTGGACGTTCCCTATCGAGTGCGGCATGGCGAGATGGCTCAATTCGAAGGGCTCATACGGCGAGACCCCACCGATAAAGAAATCATCGTTGTCGCAAGCATGTCATGCAACTCCAGCCGTACGACCGGTGCTCGAGACGAAATGGTCAACAACCTGAAATCTCTAAACCCTGACCTACTATTCTTTGCCGGAGACCAAACATACCGCCACACCGAACACACCGCTGGCTGGATCGAATTCGGGCTGCAGTTCCGAGACGTGATTCGCAATCGACCGACGGTCTGCATCCCTGATGATCATGATGTAGGGCACGGAAATCTCTGGGGCGAAAACGGCAAGCGGTCAGTTATTGCGGGAGACGCAGATGGTGGATACCGTTACCCGGTCGAATACGTCAACATGGTCCAACGACAGCAGACGTCGAATCTACCGGACCCGATCGATGCGGCTCCCGTCGAACGCGGCATCACGGTCTACTTCACGCGCCTACGATTGGGTGGAATCGATTTCGCAATTCTCGAAGACAGAAAATTCAAGACGGGTCCTGCGGGAAAAATTCCCAAGATGGGGCCTCGGCCAGATCACATCAACGACCCATCTTACGATCCCAAATCGATCGACCTGCCGGGCTTGGAATTGTTGGGCAGTCGACAAGAATCGTTTCTTCAGAACTGGGGACAAGACTGGACGGGAGCGTCCATGAAGGCCGTATTGTCCCAAACGGCGTTTTGCGGGGCGGTCCACATGCACGGAACGGAGTCGGGCCGGTTGTTGGCCGATCTCGATTGCAACGGATGGCCCCAATCTCCGAGAAAACGATCGCTGGCTGCCATTCGTCGAGCTCGCGCAGTGCATCTTTGCGGTGACCAGCATTTGGCAGTCGTCGTCAAACATGGGATCGACGAATTTGGAGATGGCCCATATGCGTTCACCAGCCCCGCAATCATCAATACCATCTATGGTCGGTGGTGGCATCCTTTGGATGAGAAGCCTGGTGCAAATCCGCGACCGAATTCTCCCTTGCCCTGGACAGGTGACTATCGCGATGGACTAGGTAACAAGATCTCGATGATGGCCTACGCGAATCCTGCCAACGTCAAAGACGAGCGGGCACGCGCCGATGGTTTCGGTATTGCTCGCTTCAATAAAAAAGAACGAACGGTCACTTTCGAATGTTGGCCACGGTTTGCAGATGCAAAAAAAGGGGATTCGGAACAGTATCCTGGATGGCCGATCACGGTCGATATCTCCGATAACGATGGTCGCAAGCCTGTCGCATGGCTTCCGAAAATCATCGTGCAGGGGGCCGTCAACCCTGTCGTACAAGTCGTTGATCAGGCGTCGAATGAGATATTGTATACAACGCGAATCCAGGGTTCCGAAGTCCAGCCCCCAGTCTTTGCATTGGGCACCTACACCATCCGAATTGGTCGGGATCGTGCGGACGCTTCGGTCGTGCGCGACGTCTCGGCCTCCATCGACAAAGGCAAAGCCGGCTCGAAAACGGTGGTTCTATAGTTGTGTATGCCAAGCATGATCCGAATACCTTTGGGAACGGAGAGCCTCCCACTGCGTCTGAATTGCTTCGGAGAACTTATGCGGGATGGGGAGGGGCTTGGCTTGCCAGGCCCCTTCAAGATGCCTTTCGAGGTTGGTTCGGATTGCTTCTGCCGAGAACATGGGTTGTTCTATGATTAGGTTGGTCACAAAGTCCTCGTGATGGCGATGAGCTCGATACTCTGGTTGTCGCGCGGGCTCTCGCAAATACCGGCCGATCCAAGCGACCGGCATCGAAATCATGATGGTGCCATGATAGAGCATCCAATTGCGCTTGCAGCGAAGGGCGTTGCCCGAGAACTTGCGATCGTTGATCGTCAAATCGCATGTCCCCTGAAAGAGAACTTGTGCGCCCGTTTCGAAGGAGTCAAGACATTTTTGAACCGAATCGCGCACTCGCTTCATCGCTTCGGCATGTGCAGTATCGAGCATTCGCCAATGAGGTCGCTCTTCGTAGGAGATGAGAGCGGAATACATAAGGCAACCTGGTCCGGCAACGATGCTGGCTCCGCCGCTGAAACGCCGCAGGACGGGCACGAAATCGCGTTCGCAGTTGTCAACATGGGCCTCAAGCATGCGTTTGCTGGCGCGACCAAGAACCACGCAGGTCTGCGGCATTTCCCACAATCTTAGAACTTCTGTGGTTTCGGATGTCGAAAGCTCGGAACTACAGATCTCGGCGGCCTCGATCAATGCTTCGTCGTACGCCAAGTTCTCTTCTGGTGTCGAAAATGTGGTCTTTATGGAAATCATGAAGGATTGTAGCAGCCATGGAAGCACCGTACTTCGCATACTGAGCCAATAACGGTAGTCACAACTGCATTTTGCGATTAATCTGCTTGTACTGGTTTTTTACATTTGGACGTGGGTTCCCGCAATGCAAACGTCGCACCGGTTCCCGATTTCTTGATTCAAATTCGATCACGATGCAAATCACAAAAGCACTGATTACAGCCGCAGGCCCGGGACAAACGGCCCTTCCGCTACAACGATTGGTTGACCGAGACGGAATTGAAAAAACCGCTTTGGAGATGATTATCGAAGAGGTCGCGGCCGCCGGAATCGACTCCGTCGCGATCGTCATCAGTCCAGGAAGCGAGGATGCGTATCGGCGTGCATCAGGTGCCTATCTCGACCGACTCACCTTTGTAACGCAACCGGAGCCGAACGGATATGGACAAGCGATCCTATGCGCAAAACCATTTCTGGGCAGTTCTGCATTCCTGCATTTGGTCGGCGATCACCTGTATTTAAGCAGTCATCAGGGTAAATCGTGCGCAAGGCAACTGATCGAAGTCGCACAAGCGGAGGGTTGTTCGGTCTCTGGCGTACAGCCAACGAAGGAGAAAATGCTCCCTTTTTTTGGCGCCATCGGAGGGTTACGACGCCCTCAAACGAATCGACTCTACGACGTCAAACGGGTCATTGAGAAGCCAACGCCGACCATCGCTGAGCAAGAGCTAACGATTGCAGGTTTTCGCAGCGGCATTTATTTGTGCTTTTTCGGAATGCACGTGCTCACTCCCACGGTCCTGGATGTCTTGGAACGGCAGGTCTCGCAAGTCACTCGTCCCGTCTCTTTGGCCGAATCGCTCAATGAATTAGCAAATCAAGAACGCTATCTCGCTTGCGAGGTCGAAGGGCACCGGTACAACATCGGAATCAAATACGGGATTCTCAATACCCAACTGGCGCTGTCCTTGTCTGGAGTCGACCGCGATCGAGTGCTAAGCGACATGGTCGAACTGCTCGCGGCTCAGCGATAAGAAAATTTCTGATAACAACCGTTGAACAAGATCACAAGTGACGAATACGACTTCGATGAGAACCGACGCGACCAATATTGCTGACAACCCTTGGATCGAGACGATTTTGTCGCTGGATGAGTCGACGCGTCACAGGACGCTTGAGTCTCTCTGCAGGGGGCTCGACGCTCAGGCTTTGCTCGACGCGGCGCAACAGCTTGATGCGTTCCGACGGAGCACTTCGAATCTTTACCATCGAGTTCGTGCGCATTTTTTCTTGGCCGCGATCTACCGATACCATTTGCCAAAAACATTTCCCGAATCGCGAGCAGGATTGCTACCTTACGAAGCGTACCAGCACATCCTCGGACGCCGATTTCCGGAAGCCATCGACCAACTATTGGCCGTTCAGCAATCGCAAGGCCCGACCGTCGCAATATCTAGCGCTCTCGCGCGAGCCTATCATCAACTCGGAATTCAGACGTTGGCAGATCAAGTTCGACGAAGCGTGCGGACGGTTCGAGGCAACCAATGGATGTTTCGAGTCGGGCATCCCAACGAACATCCGTTGCGATTGAACAAAACGTTGCACCAGAGAGACCCGCAAACTGGTGACTATCCAATCCTTTGCGAAAAAACCAGCGTTCGCATGGACTTTTCCCACTCGGGATGGAGCGACATCTTTTTTCTCGGAATGGACTACCCCGAGGGCGCGCGCGTTCTCAATGCGTCTGTTGATCTGGGAGTCTATGGACGCGATACGCAAACGCGTCCACCCGTAGAGGCTTATCTGCGAGTGATCGACCGTCCGATTTTACGATTGGTGAGTACCGACTTGGGCGTGGAAACCGAGATCACGGAAATCGATGAGGTATTTGATTTTGCGAAGGATTATTTGGGATTGCTCAAATCAGCCCTTATCGCGTCCGGCGTAGTTCCTCCCGCCATGGAAGGCTGCCATCAAAGTATGGCAGAATTGCTCAAGACGCTGATCGGCCAGCCCGGTTTAGGACTGGAATTAGTATCGAAAGTAAACGACATTCCCAAAGGGTCCCGTTTGGCTGTCTCGACCAATTTGCTTGGTTGCCTGATCGCGTGCCTAATGAGAGCGACCAACCAAGCGTCCAATTTAGAGGGAGGGCTCGATCTGAGAGACCAGCGGTTGATCACCGCGCGAGCGATCCTGGGCGAATGGCTTGGGGGTTCGGGCGGTGGATGGCAAGACTCGGGTGGTGTATGGCCTGGCATCAAACGCATTGAGGGAGTGTTGGCAGGCCAGGATGACCCTGAACATGGTGTCAGTCGCGGTCGGTTGCTACCCCATCATCATGTGCTCGAAGCCGATCGAATTTCGCAGGAATCGAGAATCGCGTTACAGAATTCATTGGTTCTCATCTATGGCGGGATGGCTCAGAATGTTGGTCCCATCCTGGAGATGGTCACCGAGAAATACCTTGTGCGCGCCGAAAAGGAGTGGGCCGCGAGATTAAAGGCACATGAGATTTTTGATGGCGTCGTCCAGTCGCTTCAGCAAGGCGACATACGTCGCGTTGCTGAGCTTACGACTCAAAATTTTGTTGGTCCGCTGCAAACCATCATTCCGTGGTGCACCAACCGATTTACCGACTCCATGATCGAACAATGCAAGGAACAATGGGGAGACAAATTTTGGGGTTTCCTCATGCTGGGTGGAATGTCCGGAGGCGGAATGGGATTCTTCTTTGACCCAAACGTCCAAAAACAAGCTCGCGATTGGCTGCTCAATACGCTCGTCACCACCAAACGGGCTATGCAGACGCGGCTACCCTTTGCCATGGACCCGGTGGTTTATGACTTCACGATCAACGACCGTGGTTCATGGTCGGAACTTTTGCACGCCGACTTGGCTTCTATGCCCGATGGTTACTATGCCATTCTTGCTCCCAAGTTGATTCGAAGGGACATCCGAGAGCTGAGTGAGCAATCGCAACGTGAGTTGATGCGTCTCAATCGTTCATGCCGCGAAGGGGATGGACGCGCTCGGTGGTTGTTGGACCGAATATTGCCTCAAGCTCAGACAGAGTCGAATTCAAAGTCTCAATTGTCCGAATTGTTGAAGAATTATGGGTTCGACAAAGTTCAACATGAACAGATTCGGTCGGAGCTATTGTCCGGTCGGATCGGGCTTGCTGAGAATCGGCTTCACCCTCAAACGCTGATTCAAGACGTGGGTCTCGATGACGTCATTGATTTGCGGGATGCGACCTCGGAGCGTTCCACGTACTCTGCGGATTCCAAGGCGGGGAGAGTTGCTTTATCCGAAGGACAAGTTGCGGTAGTGACTTTGGCTGCCGGAGTTGGCTCGCGCTGGACAGGTGGAGCTGGAGTGGTCAAAGGTCTGCATCCTTTTTACAAACTAGCTGGCAAGCATCGCAGTTTCATCGAAATGCACCTGGCCAAAAGTCGGTTGACCTCAGAGCAGTTCCGTTGCCTTGTACCGCATGTCTTCACGACCGGGTATCTAACGCATGGACCAATCGAAAAGTACCTTGCGCGATGTGACAACTACGGCTACGACGGCCCAGTGCATTTGTCCCGAGGCATGTCGGTGGGACTGAGAACCATCCCCACGGCAAGGGATTTGCGATTCTTCTGGGAAGAGATGGCTCATCAGGTGTTGGACGAACAGCAGCAAAAGGTTCGAGAGAGCGGTCAGGCAGCGATCCTAGGCTGGGCCAAGAGTGTCGGCGAAGCAAGCGACTATACCGACAACATTCCATCCCAATGCATGCACCCCGTTGGACATTGGTACGAGATTCCCAACATGTTGCGAAACGGTTTGATGCGAAAACTTATCGACGAGCAACCATCGCTGAAATACCTATTGCTCCACAATATCGACACACTCGGAGCGAGCTTAGATCCGTTGGTCTTAAGCAAGCACATTGAATCGGGCGCTTGCCTCAGCTTTGAAGTGATCAGTCGACGGGTGGACGACCGAGGAGGGGGATTGGCCAGAGTGGACGGCAATCGCCGATTGCTGGAGGGGATGGCGATGCCCAACGATCGAGACGAGTTTGGGTTGACATTCTATTCCTCGATGACCACATGGATCGACATCGATCAGTTGTTGGCCACATTCAAACTGGATCGGTCACTGCTCCAGGATTCCGTACATGTCGATCAATGTGTCCGGAGCATGGCAGCAAGATTGCCGACCTACATCACTATTAAAGATGTAAAAAAACGTTGGGGACTAGGACAAGAAGACGTGTTCCCGGTGACGCAGTTCGAGAAACTCTGGGGCGACATGAGTACGTTGCCCAACGTCGCCTGCGAGTACATCGCGGTAGAGACCGTGCGAGGCCAACAACTGAAGGAACCAGGCCAACTGGACGGATGGGTCCGAGACGGCTCGGCAGCCTGGGTCGAAAAAATCTGCAAATGGTAATTCGGAAAAGGTGTCCGGTACCGTTTCAAGACAAAACAGCAGAAAAGCAGGGATTTAGACCATTTTTATTGTTTAGGTACATCTGCTGTTCCCCTATGAATGCGGCGAACTTTACGTCTCTTTCGAATCGATACCAACCATCGCCGCCTCATTTATCACGAAAGTTGGAAGTGCGAAGTGCGAAGTATGAAACAACGGCTCGCATTCCTTGTTGGTGGCTGTTGACGGACCCCACCGATCTTGTGTCGGTGCGTGAACAAGGCTCGATGGCTAATCGACAACGGCGCTCATCACTCATGATCCCCTCTGAAGGCGGCGAGCTTTAGGCTTCTAGCAAATCGATATCGCCCATCGCCGCCTCATGTATCGTCGAGGGACCAGCGATCGGTCGCATTCAATTGCTCCAGGAGTTGCTAGGAGATACGGTTGCAAGCAATGAGTCGCTGCGATTGATATCGTTCGAGAAGCTTACATCTACGGTGCAAGAGCTTCAAGCCAAGTTTCGCGAGAAAAACGCCTGACAAGCGATGGTCAAGCCGGCGCACCGAGAGCATTGGGGAATTTTGAAAACCCTGCGTTTTCATTGGTCAAATCAGCGGAGGACAAGGGATTCGAACCCTCAACCGGTTTCCCGGCGCCTGATTTCGAATCAGGTTCCTAACCATTCGGCTATCCTCCAGGGAGACACCTAATCTACACTATTCTACGTTGGTCAATCAAGGCTCCTTCCGGGTCTTTCGACGGCAATTGACCTAGCTTCGCATCCTTTTGTGCTGCTACTGCGACTCATGGAAGCTCCAGCAGCCTCGCCATTCGATGAAAGTCACTGCTGGTATCGATGAACCGGACCTTGGTTACCAAAGTAACCGGGTCCACCAAGTCTTCGAAGGGGACAAACGAGATGTTGAATTGTCCTCCGACCGAAACCATGACTCCGTTGCGATTTTCTTCGATGAGTGCTCGATAAGCTCCAACACCGATTTGCGATCCCAACATGACGTCGAACGCCGTGGGTATACAGCATCGCGATTCGTAACCGAGTTGCATCCCATTGATTTTCCGTGTCCTTCCCGTCTTCTTGGTGTAGCCCTCGGCCAACATTCTCGCCATGACTTTCCCGATACCAATGGCGGAAATGGTGAAGTGGCCGTGTTCGTCACGACCGACCCCATGCAGGTACGAGTTCGGCAAATACTCGGCAAGTCCCTCTGCAATAACGATCACACCGTAGTTTCTCCCCGCCTTTTCTCTAGCAATCATGGTTGAAACCATCTTGTCGATGACCGCCTCGAGATTCATCACCGTTCTCGTCGTATGCGTTCCGTCGGCATGAGGCACCATCTCCGAATTCTTGAGCGGGCCAGTGATGTCCTCCACACTCAAGACCATGCAGGCATCGCCAGCGATCGCGGCACCGTACGCCAACCAGCCTGCGGAACGCCCCATGGCTTCACACAAGAAATATGCTTGGCCCGCAGACGCATCTCGGTTTAGATTGCGTATCTCGCTGGCAAGTGTCTCGGCCGCACTAAAGTATCCAAACGTAAAGTCAATTCCTGGGTAGTCGTTATCGATCGTTTTTGGCAAGTGAATGACCGGCATCCGAACTTGATCGGGGGGCAATGTGTCCTGATACAACTTCATCTTGTTGGCCGTCTTGAGTGTGTCGTCGCCACCAATGCTCACCAGTGCATCTACGCCAAGCGATCGCAGAGCCGAATAAACTCGCTTCAATGGGGCTGACTTTTCCGGATCGTGAAGATGGGCTGGACTCGATACGGCTTTGCCCGGATTGGATCTTGCAGTCCCAATCATGATTCCAGGTTCCGTCCGCGAAAACTCGATGCGTTGATGCGAAAATCGAATGTAGTGCGTTCCTTCGATCAATGACGATTTGGAGTCGAAGTCAATTAGATTGGAATAACCATGCTTAATACCAAGAACCTCGACGCCTGCATTCATGAGGGTGAACGCAGCTGACGTAATGACTGCATTTGCTGCCGGTGCTGGTCCGCCTGCAAAAAGAATCGCAGCTCTACGAATAGCATTCATTAATGGTTACTTTCGATCGAATCGGGGATTGGATAGCAAAAACGTCACGATTGTAGCCGTGTGTCACGGAATGTCCAACGGTAGCGCAAGCTTGGTAAATTGGGGCGAATCTTCTCGTTTTTCTGTTTTTGACCTGTTCAATTTGGTCTCACCGAAAATGACGGCCATGATGATTGAACCGTGAGCATCGGAAGTACCGAATGTAACGCTGAGACGTTTCGAGATCGTCCTTCGTTTTTGGACCGGTCTCAGCATTTATTGCCGATCGCCGAACCGCACAACCATCAACATGAACCGATCAAGTTCCAAGAAATACTTCAAGCGAAATCTGCTAGAACGATGCATACCGATCGTTTTTGCAATCAGCTGCTATGACTTGTGCTTGCCGTCTGTCTATGGGCAATTCAATGAAGGGGACCTTCCTGCGTCACCCTGGTCCAACAAAATGGTTCGCCAAGCTACGGATACTCGCGATCGCAGCCTCTCGTCCGGCGCAACCACTATTTCTCAACCACGGACACTTGGGCAGACGGCACCTGGGCAGCCGACACTTGGGCAACCGACACTTGGGCAGCTAGTCAAGTCGCCTGTGGCCGAAAAAACCAAGTCTCGTCCAGCATCTGTTACGTTGCTCGGCCCGATGGCACCGCCCAACAAAACTTCGTCCAGGCAACTAAATAACAATACGTCGCTGGCGCCGAACGACGATTCGAATCCGTCATTAGACGTATTCGAACCTGGAACTTCAAAACAAGGTCTAGAACATTCTTCCGTCTCGCCTCAGCACACGCGGACCCAGAACCGGTCGATCGAAGCACAATCCGATTGGCAACGTGTGCAGGCGGGCGGAATTGAAATCGATGATCAAAGTGTAGAATCCGGACCGGAATCCAATGACGATGTATTCCCTTTGATCCCAAGTGTCGCGGTAAGATCCCAACGGCGAGGTCTTCCTGATCGAATCGAAGAAACGTCGCCGAGCACAGCTCCATCGCACTTGGCTTCGAACACGTCCGTGGTACCAGTGGGCCCCATCCAGCTCCCTTTCGAGGACGCATTCGAAAAACCACGAAGTGAAAATTCTCCTGTCGAAATTTCAGCGGCACGTGAGAGTCTGCTTGCTTCGCCATCTGCGACCAGCCCTCAAGAGGCATCCAAGAATGAGGCCGCCTTGGTAAGGAACGCTCCAATTCTTGATGAATCTGAAATGCAACGCATTGCGTTGGCCAAGAGAGTCAGTTTTGAGTTGACGTCGCAGAACCCCTACCCTCCAGCTCGAGCACCCGATTACTTGGAAGCGCCTCCGGGTTGGGGAGCCGTTGAGCAAGAACTGCACGAGCGGCTCACCAAGTGCGATTCGTTGCTGAAGCGCAATGCGTTTCACAGCGCACGCGAGGAAGCAACCCAGGGACTTCGGCGATTGTGCCGAACGATGGATGCGCATCGACGAACATTGTCAAGCTCGCCCGCGCTTGAGAAAGCCATTACATCCCTTCGCGAAGAAGCTGACTTCCAAAATATTCACCAGATCGAAGCCGTCCAGTCGCTTGTTGCATCGCATTCGACTGAGGCCCTCAAGGGCCGCCCCCTCGATTCCGTTTCCCCAGAGATTGCATCGCAACACTACCGGACGTTCGCGAGGTATCAGTTCGTGGTCGCTGCGGATCGACATCCCTGGGCCGCCGATTTGCTTTATGCATATGGCAAAACGCTGGAGAAAGAAGCCGAACTAGACTCTTCCCGTGCGTTCTTCCTGCGAAATCAAGCTGTCACTTGCTACCAATCAGCCATGCAAGTATCACCGAATCAAATCGAAGTAGGAAATCAACTCGGCTATGCATTGATCACATTGGATCGTATCGACGAAGCCTATCAAGCGCTTAGCACTTCGCTAAACAATAAACCGACTGCAGGTGCCTGGAACAACATGGCCGAAATCTATCGACGTCGCGGGGCTCCGGCGTATGCCGAATACGCTGTTCAACAGGCCAATGCGATCGCTTCAAGTCAACCGCAATTCAGCTACGACAATCCGCATGTCACCGAAGTCGACCCGGCAACCTTTGCAAAGTATAGCCCGATGCCCTTGCAAACGTCGAGCAGTACCAACAACCAACCAAGCGTCGCATCAGGTAACTCCGCAACCGCTGTCCGACAAGCCAGCGCCAATTCAAGTTTCTTTTCCAAGATTTTTAAGCGATAACGCTTCAATACTTCCCTTCCATTGCAACACCAACAATCAGTCAACGACAGAATACCCAAGAATGGTTAGCTCTATCATGAACCGAAAGTGGTCGTACGCCATCGCCCTTGGCTCGTGCATTGCATTGTTCGTGGATATCTTGTCCCAATCGGCGATAGCACAACAAAACACCTACAGACTATCGGCTCCAGGTGCAGTCCAGACGGCAAGTCATTCAGGACTTGCAATGCCGTATGAGGCGCGCATCGATGCCCAAGCCTGTGACTGTGGCGGTGCATTGTCGTGCAATTCGTGTTTCGGGACCGGGCGGATTCCACCGGCCGCGTATATGTGTCCACCTCAGCAACCCACCGGGGTTACTTCAGGTGCGTGCAAGCCTTGCATCACGGGAATTGATTGCGCACAAGGCCCCGCAGGAGAAAAACGCTGGAGCGATGCTCATGGTATCGATTTCGAACCGCTCTGGCATGGCGAGTATATCGGACCCGTGAGATTGCCATCGTTGCTAGAGTATCGTGTTCGCATCAACGACGAAGTCTTGGTCACTTACATCCCCAATCGTCAACTGGTGGTACAGGAATACAAGCTCACGCCCGGAGATGAGCTTAGCATCAGCTCCGTCACCGACAGTGACTTGAAAAGAGACAAAGTTCAGGTTCAACCCGATGGAAACGTGGTTGTACCTCTCCTTGCAAATCCGGTCCGAGCGGCTGGCAAGACCATCATGCAACTGCGCAAAGACCTCGAGGTGGAGTACAAAAAATATATCAACACACCCGCGATCAATGTTGAGCCATTCAAAGTAAATACCGTCGTGGAAGACTTGAAAGACGCCGTCAATGGACCTTTTGCCGCCGGTGGACGGGTTCTGCAAACCAGCATCAATCCCGATGGGAAAGTGCAGTTGGTTGGTATCGGCAGTGTTTATGTACTCGGCATGACGCTCGAGGAGATGAAGCGGGAACTGAATCTGCGGTATCGAGAACGATTCCCAGGAATCGAAGTCGAACCGCGACTCTCCAAAACAGCTGCCCACTTTTTGTTCGTGTTCGGCGAAGTGAACACGCAAGGGCGCTTTGAAATGAACGGCCCGACGACCGTGACTCAAGGACTGGCCATGGCAGGTGGGCTCAAAATAGGTGCAAATAATCGACAAGTCGTCATATTCCGTAGGGCAGAGGACTGGCGTCTCATTTCGACCGTGCTCGATTTGCGAGGTGCCCATATCGGCAAACGGCCCAATCCATCCGACGAAATCTGGCTGCGTGACAACGACCTAGTCATCGTTCCACCCAAGCCGATCAAAGTATTCGACAATGCAACACAGCTAATACTTACCGACGGATTGTATAGAATAGTCCCCTTCCAAGGCGTCTCAATTCAGCAAAACCAATAGTTGGCTGCTAGATCAAGCCTGAATCCCCACAATCGTCCAGCAATTGATCGGCATCCATGAGTTCAGAGTACGAGATCGTTCGAGTCGAAGATCGAAAGCACCGCCGCGAGTTCATGGAACTGATTTGGCGTCTTTACAAAGGCGATCCAAACTGGATTCCCCCGATCCGAATCAACCAAGAGGAACTCGTTGGCTTTCGACCACACCCGTTTTATGAAAACGCCAAATGCCGACCGTTTGTCGTCAAAAAGGATGGTATCGTCGTCGGCCGCATCGTGGCCATCATCAATCATGGGCACAACAAACGCTACCAAGAAAAAAGGGGCTTCTTTGGCTTCTTTGATTGCATCGATGATCAACAAGCGGCCAACTTGCTCTTCACCGAGGCCTGCCGCTATCTCAAAAGCGAAGGCATGGAGCACGTTCGCGGCCCCTGCAATCCGTCCCTCAACTATGAATTGGGTACGTTGGTCGAGGGCTTCAATACTCCTCCGACGTTCATGATGACTTACAATTGGCCGTACTACGAAAAATTGATCAAAGCCTTCGGATTTGAAAAGACTCAGGATCTCTATGCATTCGAAGGAAACTTCGAAATGCTCAAGACTCTCGATCCAAAACTTCGGTTCGTCATTGACGAAGTCAAACGTCGTTTCAACGTGACCTTGCGACCCGCTAGTCGCAAGAAATTCAAGGAGGAAGTTCAGCTCTTTTTGAAGATCTACAACCAGGCTTTGCAAGGTACTTGGGGATTCGTTCCGCTCAGCGATGCAGAATGCCAAGCCCTCGGTGCCTCATTGAAATTGCTGGTCGATCCAGCCGTAACCTCGATCATCGAGGTGGATGGCAAGCCAGTTGGAGTCGGCATGGGACTGCCAGACTACAATCCGCTGATCAAAAAGATCAATGGCAAGCTCTTTCCGTTTGGATTCTTGACCTTGCTGTTCGGTAGACGCCACATCAAGAAAGTCCGAGTGATCAGTACCAACGTCATTCCTGAGTATCAACGCTGGGGGCTGGGATTGGTCGCCTTGGATCGAATGCTCCCCGACTGTTTGGCCAAGGGAATTGTGGAAGCCGAGTTTTCGTGGGTTTTAGAAAGCAACGACCTGTCGCGAGGTTCGTTGGAACGAGCTGGTACCAAACGCACCAAAACATACCGACTCTACGACCGCACGCTATCCGACATAGCCTAGATCCGATGGTACTCGTACTCGAATCGAAGTGCCGCGATCGAGTACGAGTACCGCCCTGTGGGCTGAGTACAAGTACGAATCCTTGCGTTTTTATCATCTGACAATTCGAATTGTGGGTAGTGATGAGCTTCTGCGCCTCAGGCGCAACTCCAACCCAACTGGCGGCTCATGCCTCTTCGTCTACTAAAAAACTTAAATGAAGTTCGCAGTGTCGGCATTGCACTTTCGTCCATTCCTCTTCGGTCAAGTCACCAAGGAATGGATGTTTTGCAAGCTTGGGGCGGCTTTGCAAGCGTTGCAGACCGGTTCGAATTGCTACTAAACCATCTTCCCATGATGTTGGGCCCGGAATGAGGACTTTGGCAGCGGCTTTGGGAAGCGAGAATCCGGCAGGCATGGGCGCGTTGAGAAACTTGTCTTTCCGAAAATACAATACGATGGGCATCATCCACCGCATGGGAAGCGGGATCTTTACTTCCATTCCGTCGACCGCGCCGTGCATGACGATCGCCAAGTGCATAAGAACTTGTCCAGAGGTCCAATTTCCAAGTGTTTTGAGATTCTTGGCTCGCGCTAGCCGCTCCACTTCGTTGGAAATTTCCTCCAATGAATCAAACTTCAGCTGCCTCCGTGCACCTACTTTCTTTGTATCTACGTTGCTCATGCGAAACCTATTTGAATGAAAAACTTTGACATGTACGATTCAGATTGAATTTGCCTATTTAATCCATTTCGCCTGAGGGGGCCAGCCTCGCCAATCCTCCGGAAATCGGCTATCGCCTCTGGCTCAGTAAGCTCTCCACTTATTTCAATCGTACAGGTCGAAAAAATTGTATGGCGAAACCAGTCGTCACTCGTCCGAGCTTTTGATTGCAGCTGCATGCCGCTTTGCCTTCGGGTCACCTGCGGCGTACATTTGTCCGCTCTGCTGATCGATATAGATCATCACGGGATGTGCAATGGGGCCGTTGGTTGTCTTGACGATGTGTCCCCGTCGAGACAACTCCTCCCGTATGTCCTCGCTAAGATCAGCGTACACCGTTAGCGCTCCCCTTTCTACAAACGCAGCTTCACGATCAGGATTCGGGTCAAACGAGTCTTGATGATGAGCGGTACTGAATCGATCGCTTGTCACAGCGTCCGCTGGACGCATACCAAAATGAATATGATTAAGAAGAACATTCAGCGTCGTTTGATCTTGAAGATCGCCACCCGCAACGCTAATGGCCATCACCGGCTTTCCATTCTTCATGACCAAAGTTGGCGTCAGAGTGATGCGAGGTCGTTTGCCCGCCTCAACACGATTCGGATGGTTGGGAGTCGTGTTGAGACTGCGAACGCGATTGCCCGTATTGACGCCCGATGGCCCCGGTTTGTTGGTCAATAGATTGCAACTCGGTGTTGCGGCGACAACGTTGCCCCAACGATCAGCAACAACGCAAGTAGTGGTGTCCTGCTTTGGGATCTCCTCTCGGCTGTCTTTGGGCTGGGAGTCCCCCTTTCGTACTTGCAAGAACAGAGGATCGCCGGGGCGTCGTGCCATCGAAGCCACTCGCATGTCGATCAGTTTTCGTCGCAACTGCGTGTAACCTTCCGATAGCAATTCTGCCATCGGAACTTGGACGAAACGTGGGTCGCCGTAATACTCAGCCCGGTCGGCAAATGATAATTTCATGGCTTCCGTTACGACGTGAATAAAATCTGCAGACATGTGCTTCATGCCACCAAGATCAAACCCTTCGAGCAGCTCCAAGCTTTGGCACAATACGGGCCCTTGAGTCCAAGTACCACATTTGTAAACCGTGTACCCACGGTAAACGGTCGAAACAGGTTCCTCGACGAGAGTTACATGCGCTTCCAAATCTCGCTTACGGAGCCAGGCGCCGGTTTCGATGTACCAAGCTTCTAATTCGTCAGCCACATCCCCACGATAAAAACGATCGCGAGCAGTCGTCAACTTTTGTTCTCTTGTTCCATCCGCCTTCTTTTCGGATTCGACTAGCTTGCGTAAGGTGACTGCCAAATTGGGATGCCAATCCTCTTTGCCTTTATCGAGCAGTTCAAGCGTCGGTGCAACAGCTTGTTCAAAAGAAATCGTTCCATAAATACGGAGCAACGTCACTACGGCATCGACGGCGGAGGGTGTCGGGGCCGCTTTCATGCTACCTTTGGAGGGGATTCCGTTCTCGTAAAACCATTTGATGGCCTCTGGCGCAAGTGGAGCGGCCCCAATTCCGCTTAGCGATTTCACCCGGTTTGATTTGGTATCGTAAATGAGAATTGGTACTTCCCCACCAATTGCAAAGCTCCCGTAGTCGGTGACGGACAGCGCGAGAATCGTTGCGGCGGCAGCATCGGCGGCGTTACCACCTTGCTCAAGCGTCGCGATTCCAGCTTGCACGGCAGATGCATGCCCAGCCGCAACCGCACCGCCCTTTCCGTTTCCATGCCAAGTGATCTCGCGAGCGCTCAAGATGTTTTGTTCAAACGCAATCCATGAACCCAAGAATAAGACCGAAACCAACCAAAGACTTCGTTCGAGCCGCATTGTGATACCTCCGCAAAAACGATACTCCTCGCAGATCGTCACCATCCAACCGACCCAATGGTATTCGCAATCAATGAGATGGCACTCCTACTCGTCATCGTAATCGATCCGTCGTCCAGTTTGATCGGGAGTACCGCCGCAGGCAGAGTAGTAGTAAGAAAAACCAAAGATTCCAGCCGTCTAGGTTAATTCAGGTTTTTGAGGAACTCTTTGCGAATACCACCAGCTTGACATATCGAAAACGTCAGTCTACATCGGGAAGCACAATGTCGCTGCTATGCGGTTGAACCCAGCGGGGGTACTCGCGAGTCGGGTCGATGCAACCGCCGTCCGCATACACGCCGCGAGGATCCTGGAGTTTTTCCATCGAGTGCAGAATCTGTTCCGATTCTTGTGGGTTTTGAAGCGTCAACTGGACCCGTTTCTGTACGACACTCTCATCGATTCGCAATTCTCCCTCATTATCTCGATAAGTTGCATGCCGCCAATGAAAGATCTCCAAGCTTTTCGTCTGTAAGGTAAAGGTCTTGTTTCGTTTCCAAAAATCGGAAAACAATCCTCCGCCAAGGTAGAACACCCAGGACCCTTCGAAACCCATCGCATCGGAAGATGCCGCGTCGGGATTGCGAAACCACACACGATCACCTGGTACGTAGTATTTCGACGGGAGCGGACTCTCGCGTGAGCCGTATTCCTTCATAAAAACTTCGTGAAATTCGCCGGATTTGATTGCACGTGTTTCAGCCTGTCGCTGCAACCTCTTCAGCAACTCTTGATTGCATTTACGTGCCTCTAAGGCCAAGCCTAACGCGACTATGTACTCGGTAGCCCGATAGCAAGAGAACGAATATGCCGAATCCGTCTCGGGTTGCGTTGCCTTTTGTAGGGCCTCGATCATCGATTTGCCCGGCCGAACGACAAACCCTCGTTCTTTATCGTATTCCCAGTATTCCCAAGGACGCTCCGCTTCATAGGCTGCAAAGGAAAGAAACGTTCTTGACGCCGTTTCAACAATATTGGACCGCACACGAATATGTGACTCTAACTCTTGTAAGCTCGGAAACGTAAACGCAACCGGACTAGCCAGCATCGCAATCAGTATCTCATCCTCTAGGTCCAATCGAACCTTGCTGGTCCCTTCATACCGTTTCGACAATTCCAAGGAATCTGCATTGGGCGTCCATTGTGCGAATTTTTCGTCAGTCAGCGCCAATTGAACTGAAGGCAAAGGAGTGACCGCAGACAAGTCAACATCGACATGCTCGCTCACTCCCCGTTGAGCTAGCCACTCGTTGCACTCGTCCGCAAATCGATCCGACGAATGCCACGATTGCGCCGCGATGCAAATTCCGCCGCGTTTCAAATTCGACGATGGGGCAACGGACTTTATGGACTGGGCTCTTTTGTTTACTTGCTCCATCGTTTCACTGCGCCAATTTGATTGTTTGTGTAGGAGGGGCTCGCATGACGGAGTTGACGTGGCCACTATGGACCGGAAGGAAATTGAAAGGAGGGGATGAGATTCGAGAACCACGAAGTGCATTCGATATGCACCCAATTGGGAACTTGGGAAGCGGTTTGGTTGACAAGTGCCACGCCCGCTATGTCCCAATTATTCTTGAAGTCTTCGGGGGATATACTATCCTAGCAAGACGCTTCTGTTTTGTCTAACTTTGATCAAAAGTTGCAAGTATGGACAATATTGCTCCATCGTTCGAGGGAGTCCATTCAACTGAACAGTCATCTCCAATCGGGAAAATCAAACGTGTTAACCATCTAGGTCGCGGAGAAAGATTTGCATGGCTCGATGCGGCGAAAGGAATCGCTGCATGCATCATCGTCGGACATCATTTGAGCGAATATTCACCAAGTTCGAATCTTGCGGATCAATTCGCACCAAGCCTGATGTATGGGATTTACAACTACGGCCTGTTTGTCGTGCATCTGTTTCTAGTGTTCGGTGGCTTTGCGATGGTCATGATGACGCCAAACCATTCGATCTCCTGGCGACAAGCCTCTTCCTTGTTTACGGCCCGGTACGTTCGGCTGGTTGTTCCTTATTTAGTGATGCTATTGTTTTTGGTTACCGTCTTCTGGGCGGGACTTTGCGACGGAATGATTCCGCCGCTGATCGATTCGTTTTCATGGTGGCAATTGTTGGCCCACGTTTTCTTTTTGCAAGATATCTTAGGTCTCGGAAATCTCTCGGCTGGAACTTGGTATTTGTGTATCGATATTCAATACGTGGGCTATTTTTTATTGATACAAGCGACGTTGAACACGTTGGGAAGAATCGTTGGACGAGACCTGGCCAGCCCTTCGGTAATGTCCATTCTATTGTTTCCTTTAGGGATGATATCCATTGGGTATTGGAGTCGAATCCTCGAAAACGAAATCTTCGTTTTTTATTTCCTGGGATCGTTGGTACTTGGCACTCTTGTCGGATGGGAGTTGAAGGGCCAACTAGCACCGTGGGTTGTTGTACTTTATGTGATTGGGATGGCCGGCTCATTAGCGATTGAGCTTAGACCACGGGTTTTAGTTGCACTTGGGGCTGCCCTAATCCTGGTTGTTGCCGTTCGACTTGGGCGAAAGTGGTCGGTGCCGCTACCTTTGCAATGGCTGGGCAAAATCTCGTACAGTCTTTTTTTGATTCATTACTTGGTTAACGCACTTGTTCTGCACGGCCTGACCCCATGGATAGGCCGCAGTCCATATAGAGCTTTCGTGTCCATGCTAGTTGCATTTTCAGTGAGTCTGTTGGCAGCAGCTGCATTGCACTATATGGTCGAAGCACCTTGCCATCGTTGGCTCAAGTCGCAAAAGCAGAATTAGCGTCATTGTCGATTGCGATTGGTGTGTACAATGACTTGGCGCAACGGCCACAATTTAGAGACGCGGCAGATTGAGACTTTGTTGAAATCGAAGACGTTCGAGCCTGTATCGCCTAGGGTGCCGAAATGTCGCGAGCGATATGTTGAGTTGCCCGTTGAAGCGCTGCCATGAAGCTGAGCCTCGAAGAAAACCTAGGGACGCGAGGAGCCGATGAATTGCGCAAAGCGGGACATGACGTTGCGACTGTGGCCGAGCAACAAATGACGTCGGCAACAGATCAGGAACTGATCGTCTGCTGCCATTCTGAACATCGATGTCTTGTTACACTTGATCTTGACTTCAGCAATCCCTTTGTATTTTCGCCTAGGGACTACAGTAAACTTGTCGAAGACCCCAACGGCCTTGGAGGCCGTCTCGCTTTCGTCTCAAATCATTCGATGGCT
>JBEBHM010000936.1:0-2995 GCA_040080875.1 Pirellula sp. | reverse complement strand
ACGAACAAGCACCACGTCACGCACCACTTCCCGCAGACACAAGATGTCCTCGGGAAGCATGCCGAGCCATTGGGCGTTGTCGATGTCATCAATGGCTTGATTGCCAGTATCAATGGACTGACTAATAAACTGAACGGAACCATCACCCATGCCGACGTTACCGCCACCGGTGTGATTGCTCGAGAGTGTGCCCATATGCTCATTACCGTCAACACCACCCCAATGGCAACTGGGGCCGTTTGGCGCAACAATGGTTGCGAAGCCGCAGAAGTAAGGTCGAGCGTCCCAAGCGCGTCCGCCAGTTGGGCGGAAGTCCGCCCGAACCGGAGCTGTCAAACGGCGAGTCGTCGGATTGATACGAGCCAAACATGCTGCAGGATTCCAGGCTTGCATGTTCAAAGCAACCCCACCCTTGATATCGTCAGCCGCGCCACCCGCAACAGCTTCGCCAATCACGATGGTGTTCGACAAGCCATCGTTGACGGCTCCAAGTCCTAACCAACGATCGATCTGAAACATACCACGATTGTCACGACCTTGGTTCGGTCGGAAGTGGTTTTGATGATAATCGTCGCCTACGCAGGCTTTGTAATTCAAAAGCGAAGGGCTCTCAGAGCGATTGGATGGAGGTGAATCAGATGGGCAAACGAAGGAAGGCACTTGAGCTTTCCAAAACTGATTTTCCCACGCGTTGTTGGCGGTGCTCCAAGGGGTCGGTAAACCAGGGCCTCCTCCACGCGCTTGCGAGTTGATCGCACTCGACAAAGCTCCTTGCTCAATGTAAGGCAACACGGCAAAGGTCCACGCGTATGGCCAACCAGCGTTCACTCCGAGTCCTGGCGCCGCAGTTGCACCTGATCCTGAGTGCCCCAATGCGGGCAATTTCTTTGTTGCTGACTCATAGTTCAGCAAAGATAAACTAATTTGCTTGATGTTGTTTTGGCATTGCATTCGGCGAGCGGCCTCACGTGCGGCTTGTACCGCAGGCAAAAGCAAACCGACCAAAATACCGATAATGGCAATCACAACGAGCAATTCAACCAGGGTAAATCCCCTCGTCCGAATTCTCAAACCCATAAATAATCCTCCAAAAAAACCGAAAAGTAATAACTCAAGGCAGAAATTGTGTGTGAACGTGAGCTAACGGCAATTCTAGTAACCGTCCAAGTGGTGTAAAGGCGGACTGCCGAAACACTTGTACTTTTTGAGTTGATTTCGATACTATATAAGTCGGCTCAAATGTGGATTAATAATTCACGGTCCATTGGCAAACGATGAAGCACTGTGACCGTTCCGCGCGCAGTTGCACAACGAAGCAAAGTCTTGGTGATAATCCTCCGTCGCGGAGCGACGTGGCCACAATGGTGGGACGTGGCACAGTAATCCGCAGCGTTAGGGTGCCGTCGGAATGATAAGCGCTTGTAGCCGAGGATCATTCGGAGATATCTGCCATGCTTGTTCCATTAGCCTTACGTATTCCTCCGATCGTCCGAGTTCGCGGGCTGCGATCGCAGGCATAATGTACCACTCGATGTTTCTGGGTTCCAAGCTACGAGCATGTTCACTCCATCTTCCAACGGCCGTGAAGTCTCGTTTTGCTAAGCAAATACGTGCCAATTCGCCATAGGGGAACGGCTCCGTGGGACACTTTTGTGTTGCTTCGGTTAACACTTTTTCGGCAAGTGCAAAATTTCCTAGACTCGATGCAACACTTGCCAGATTCACGTAATTGTAGACGTTCTCAGGCTGTCGAATGAGCAGCTCCTGCTGGACTTCGAGCGCATTCTCGAAACGACGCGTATTGCGAAACAAAGCAGACAGTTCCATATAGTTTTCAAGATCCGACGGCTGAATCGCGATCGATCGCAAAAGCCATTTCTCTGCTTGTTCCAATTTGCCTTGGCCCTTGGCAGCAATCGCTGCAAAGCGAATCAACCGGGCCCCAAGTTCGCGCAGGCTTTTCATGTAGTCGTCTTGAAACGAATCGGACTTGAGCGACGACTTGCTTTTGTTCGCCGCTTCTGCCACCGAGCGCAACTTTTCGGCTTCGTCTTGCTTACCGTTTCTAATGAGGGCAATGGTAAGCGAATTGAATGTTGAGTCAGAGAGGTCGCCTAGCTCGATTGCTTTGCGAAGGGATACCTCGGCCGAATCAAACTTGCGCAATTGGGAGTGGACTAGCCCGCGTTGAAGCCAAAGCGACTTTTCGTTCGGAAATTTTCCAAGTCCATCATCGATTGCCAGATCGGCTTGACCCAGTTCCCCTAAAGCCGAATGAACACGCGAAAGTTCAACGTATAGCTCTCCGGTGGGTTCACCGTTTTTTCGAAAGTTTTGCAACAGTTCGGCAGCTAACGCTTCCTCGCCTCGATCCGTCAAGATCTTTGCCAAGCCGACGTAGGGGCCAGCCTCTTTGGCTCGCAATTCAATGCATTTCTTCCAAGCGGTTTCGGCATTCTGAATTTGCTTCAGTTCCGCGTACACCATGGCCGCCACATGATGTGCGTCCACAACGCTTGGAAAATCCGATTGAAGTCGCTGGGCAATGCTTAACAATTCTTGCGTTAACTGCCCAACCGTTAGTGATGGTTCCGACTTTGGAAGCACCTCGACGTAGCTGTTTGCAACTGTCCCAGAAGCAACTTTCGGTTCCGAATCGGGAAGCGACAAATTCACGATCGAATTCGGCCCATGGGCGAGTTCGACCGGATCAAGTGGTGGCAGCGGGCTCAACGCAATCCACGTTAAGATAGAAACGCCCGTCCCGCCAATAATCCAAGCCATCATCCACATGAGTCGCCTTTGCGGTCCAGGCTGTTCGCGGGATTTCATGGATTTGGTTTTCTGATTCTTTAGAGTGGGCTGGCTGGTTGAACGCACGCTGTATTCCAATGCTAATGCTCGTGAAATTCTTGTTGTTAGGCGTGCGGCGGAATGAGACATACTTTTCTTCGTAGCGGAAGCCCGCAAGAATTCCTAGAGTTCTGAATTCTTG
>JBEBHM010000935.1:0-2997 GCA_040080875.1 Pirellula sp. | reverse complement strand
CGTAGAGACCTTGCGCAGTCGCTATGATCGATATGATCGCTACCTAGCTTTCCCCACTTGGATTTGAGGTTAGGGCTTCGTCCACGGCTCGTGCCCAACTCCCGAACTCGCGGCGGATGGCGACGGCGTGGTCGCGGTTCTCTAGACAGACCTCGCTGTAGACAACGGATTGTCCAGCGGCCTGGCGATTGCGGAGCCAGAGAAGCATGCTTTCGCGATCGAGGTGCTTTGGCCTGCGATGGGTGACGTTGGCGAGATTGATTCCAGCGGCCGGCACCTCACGCCAGCTACCGAAGTGGCGGACTGCGGCGTCATAGTGGGCGCGATCGCGACTACGGTTTACCTTGGCCCCTAGGTCGTAGGGTCTGCAACAAAACTGTCGACCAACAAATGGGGACCAATATCAACGCCAAGATTCTTCAGACGCGAAAAAAAATGAGCTGGGTAGCTCCGCCCGTTTTCGAATATTATCTATTGCGCCTACAAACCGGTAATTTCCAATATGGTTCACGTCTGAAGTTGGCAATTTTAACTTGCTAGCTAGACTACTTTTCGGATAAATGTGATCGATGTGTGGCTCGTTTCCTTTAAAGCACACATCGAAGGGACTTTGACCAAATCGTTCAACGCAAATCATGTTTAGAACAATGTAACGAAGTCGCATGTCGAGGAGATGATCATGAGTTAGCTCCACTTCTGCATTTCGAGACTTGCTGAAGTACTCCTTTACGTCTGCTTTTGGAAAGCCCGTAGCAATTGGTTTACCGAGTCGATTGTGCAGTGCATTGACGATATTGTCTGTTTGCGCTCCATACCAATTAAAAAGTTGCGACTTATAGTAATACGCTCGCATCAGGATCCTATTCGCCTCGTTCGGTTTTGGATTGTGATACAGGTAATCGTACAGCGGGACGAAGCTGCCATAACTCCGAATAACCTTGTGACCGTAGAGTTTCAAGTTGTGCTTCACGAAATCGCGTAGCTCCTGAAAAGCTTGCTCCGCCCGCTCCCAGTTGTCTTGGATGGTTTTAAGGAGAGTCTCGCCAGCGACCGAAGTGAATTTCTCAGGCGAGAGTTCAGACCCCTTACCATGGGCTACTACCAAACATTTCAAACAGAATGTTTTGTCGAATGCCAATCCGTTTACGTTCAATACTTCGGTCACGTTTTCGACACTCTGCTCTACGTCTGACCAGCCTTCCTTCATGGCCGCAAACATCAAATCCGATGCATCGAGTTTCGTCCCACCAGAGTCAACCCTTACAAAGATGTCGAGAATCTTTTTGTAGGGATATTCATTTGCAACCCCGTCAAGCTCCTCCACCCAAAAGTGCTTCTCTTCTCTAAGTAACGAAACCAATTGAACGCAATTACTCCGCACTCGCCTTTGCCGCTCTCGCTTTTGTTCTTTATCCTCCTCCTGAAGGTCAACTATCTGGTCGTTTAGTTCGTCGCCCAAAACTGAGGCATTCTTCTGAGAATCTTTGCCTAAAAGATTGCGTATCCGATAATGAGGAAGCGGCAATGGCTCGGCGGTGAACTTCAATTCATAAAGAAGGTCTCCATTCCTTAGCTCGCCACCACTCGTGATGTCTACATACGCATTGAGATCCTTCTTGCCGTCCTCAGACTTGAGTGAGCCATTAAAAATTGCGACCAAAGACTGCAGTCATTGTTGTCCATCTAAGACGAATACTTTCTCGACTCCCATTTCGCTTTTGGCCGTGTCGTAGTAGTCATGTAAGTCAGCGTCCCATTCGACACTAGACATGAATTTTCGTGCCTTGATTGCATCCTTCGTGCGCCAAAACAATAGAGTCTGGATTGGATAATCCCTCATTAAACTATCGAACAACCTGCAAATCTGGTCTTCGTCCCATACGAAGGGATATACTCGGCTTGCTGGATTTGTGCTCGGTCAATTAGCGCGTTCAAACTGATTTCCACATGGCGTCGAATTCGTTCAATCGCATCGCGTTGCTCATTGGATTCACGCTCGATCCATGGAGCAAGCGCGTTCTCGTAAACGAATTGCTCTACAGAACGTTTGCTTGGCAATACAACCATGGCCGCTGGGCCCGGCGAGCCTGCGGGGGCAGCGGCAATATCAAGCAATACAGTCGGCTCGTGAAGGAAAGACATGGCTCGATTTGGCTGTCTCTTTCGGTCTAAGCCCACATTCAGGCGCAGCATCCACAAAGAACTGCTCGATGACCTCGGGGACCAATCGCCGCTCTCTCGCTTCAGCACTCTTGCCAATCATGCTAGAGAGATTCAGTTCTTTCTTGGCAAGGCCTTCTAATGTCGACTCTGTGATAGCGCGAAACCGATCAGGACTGACATCTCGTACAATTCGATCTTCAATCTTATTGACGTCCGTTTGCCGAGCGTACATTTCTCGTAGTAACCGCTCCAACTGGTTGGCAGGGAACACTTCGCCAACAACGTCAAAAACTTGATCCGATCCAAGATCAGCTCGAATCTCCGCAAGGCGATCAAGAAGCTTACGAAGAACACGTCCTTCTCGCGTGTTTTGTGCAACTGCTAGTTGCCAAATTGGTTGACAGGTTGGTTTGAAATAGTTCTCGATCTGAGTGGCAGGGGAAATTCTTATCCTAACCCCGCCCTGAACCCAGCCATAGCGCATGCTTCTAAGAACCCCGCCTTTCGTTGCGCGGGAAATTGCCATCGTTTCGCTCAATGAAAATGGGGAAGCGTGAAACTGTTTAGCCACATGCACACGCTTCCCCCTCTTTCATTGGACTACACCCAGCTTTCGCAGGGCTCGTCATGGTTGATCTCGATATCGTTAACGTCATTGTCTTCTCCGAACTGGATCTTCTACTTCGGGCACATGAATCCTCGGTCGATGCCGCGAAATGCTCAAAATCGTTATGTCCGGCATGTCAATCTACCGCTGGCTTCTCTCGCAAGGACACTAGACGTCGAAAACTGCGATTCCTAAGAATCAATCCAATCACGTCGATTCTCCAAGTC
>JBEBHM010000934.1:0-2998 GCA_040080875.1 Pirellula sp. | reverse complement strand
AGCTCGTGAGCGCAGTTTGGTCGTTCGTTTTGGCAGACAGCCATAACTGGGGTTAATCCGTGATGACGGGGGGCTCCTCCTAGAAATGCCGAAACGCGTTTTGGTCTTCGTGAGCCTCGTGGTTGCCAGTGCGCTGTGCGTACTGGCCGGGCTCATTGCGTTCGGTCCATCGGTCGAATGGGCGCTATTCGGGGGCGCTGCGAGTTTCGCGTTGTTGGGTGCCTTTGCGCATTTCTTCAACTACAAACTCCAAGGAACCACCACCGGTGCGGCAACGCTTGCACCGTTCCTGGTTGCCGTGATTCTCTATCCTGCTTGGCCAACGATCCTGTTGGTAGCGGGTGCTGTGAGTTTCGCCGAGTTCAACAAAAAGAAGCAGCACTCGATCAAGCGAGTTTTCAACATTGCGCAGCAATCGCTTGCTGCCGCAGCTGCGGTCACCGTCTTTGCGGCGTTGGGTGGAATCTCGTTGAAGATCGATGATAGTCTTCAGCCAATCCCTGAGGCTGGTGCGATCGTCGCGTACTTGCTGGTCAACACATTGTCAGTCGCAGCAGTCGTGTCTATTAGCGAACGGAAGAACGTTTTGCTCGTTTGGCGGGACAATGTAATGGGATCGCTGGTCAACTACGCTGTTTCGATTCCGTGGGTGCATGCGTTCGCGCTGGTCTATAGTCGAATCGGCTACCCCGGAGTGCTCTTCATTGCGTTCTTGATCTTTGGCCTGCGCCAGCTCAACCACGCGACCATTCAGCTGAGAAAGTACAATCAAGAGCTCCTAACGCTCCTTGTGCAGACGGTAGAAATGCGTGATCCGTATACTTCTGGTCACTCCCAGCGGGTCTCGCGCTACGCCACTATCATCGCCTACGCAATGGGACTGCCAAAGCGCCAGGTTGATCGCATCGCGATTGCGGCGCTGCTCCATGACGTCGGAAAGATCCATGAGATCTTTGAGCCGATTTTGAAGAAGCCGGGTAAGCTAACGCCCGATGAACGAGCGATCATGGAGCTGCACCCGTTGAAGAGTGTCGAGCTCGCGGAAAAAGTGAGTGAACTGGAGGATGTCCTTCCGGCGATTAGACATCACCACGAGAATTGGGACGGCACAGGATATCCGGACAAGCTTGCGGGAAGTGACATTCCGCTCGGTGCGCGGATCATCATGTTCGCCGATACGATTGATGCGATGACCACGGATCGTCCGTATCGGAAGGCGATGACCGAGGTCGAAGTTCGTGCTGAATTGATCCGAATGACCGGACGCCAGTTTGATCCTGATATTTGCGCAATGCTCTTGGCGAGTCCTAAGTATCATCTGCTTTTTTCAGGTGAGGACGTTCGCGGCACAAGATCGATAACCCAGATCTTCGATCTCAACAGGAAGAAGCGCACTCCTGTTTCGCTGGACGAAGAGGTCGTGACCGCCCCTCTCTCTAGCTATGGTGCGGGCTAACTTGGATTCGTAGTCCTCGTCAGCTCGGAGATTGCAAGCGATGGCACACCGCGATCCCGTCGGAGTTCGGCTAGATAGCGCGTGAGTTGCGCTGCTGCGGTTGTGGGACTGGTGCGCGCAAGGACTCGCACCCACACGCTCGCTAAGAAGTCAACGCTTCCGAAGCGTAGAACTCCCTCTGCCGCTTCGCAGATCTCAGCGACCTGTCGCGGCCTCGGCGTCCACGCGGTGTCGATGAGTTCAATGGCGAGGCGCAGTGCGACGGCATGGCTTTGCGTGCGAATCGTCGGTTTTGTTGGATTCGCCGCGGAGAACGCTTCGTAGTACGCAGATGCGGCCACCTGATGACCGTCCGCGATCGCCCGACGACACAGTAGCGCTGGGACGAAACTTGAAGAAAGGCGGTCTGAGTCCATCTCATGCAACTGCTGTAGGATTTTAATCCAGTATTCAAACTGCGAGTGTTGGCCAAGATCGAGATAGCATTGGGCGAGCTGCCACGCGGCGTTAATGGAGTACGCTGGCAAGGTGAGTGCTTGCGCACTGGTGAACGCATACTCGAATGCCTTCAAGTGCTCAAAATCCGGACTCGCAATTCTCAGGGCAAAACCCGCGCGCAACGCATCAGCTGGCGCAAGCAGTGAGTCAGGATGCTGCACTGCTTGATGAAGCAAGCGCGTAGCCAACTCGGTCGCCTGATCCAAATCTCCGAAGATTGTGTGGTACAACACGGCAACGCGCTCATACTCGAACGACTCAGTCGCTCGCTTTCGCTCCAGCGCATTCCAAAGCGCGTGTGCTCGCGCATCATCGCACAGATTCGAGAGAATCACGAATCCAATACCAGCTGCGCGCAGTCGCACCGGACTTGGCAGATGGGTCAGGCGCGCGATTGAAATAGTATAGTCGGCCAACCTATCCCTGTCCGCGTTGAAATCCGCTCGATAGGAACTATCCACAATCGATAGGCCAGCTTCCGCTTGCGCGGTGGAGATGCGAGCGCTGGCTCTCGGAAGGCCGGCGGACCCGCCGCGCGCCGCAATTTCGGCACCATACAGGCCGCATTCAACGCGAAGACGCGAACACAGGTTGCCGCGAGTGATTGAATCGGCGACCGAGATCGACGCCACGTCAATGGAAACGAGGTGTCGCAATATCTCAATCGGCTGCGACCACGAACTAAGGTATTTCGACCTTCTTTCACAGAGCCTCAGGAGCCGTCGGGTTTCACCGGCTTGCCAAAGATGCTCAATCGCTTTCAACAGTAAGCCGTCGTTTGCGTCCCGATCGATTTCGATCTCAAGCGCGTGACCGATACGCCGCTGAAGCGCGGCCAGCGAAAGCGAGCGAAGGCGCGCTAAGGCAGCCGCTGCCATTAGTTCGTGGCAGCGTATGTCACCGCTTCGCGACGCAGAAAACATTCCATCGTTCTCCAGCGCAACGATGATGCCTAGAAAGTCCGACGCGGAGTACTCCAGTACGGCTTGAATTCGCTCCGCCGTCGCCCACTTCCCCAGCAACGCCGCCGTCTGCAGCACACGC
>JBEBHM010000933.1:0-3001 GCA_040080875.1 Pirellula sp. | reverse complement strand
ATTCACTTGCGGGTGGACTCAACTCAACGGAGGGCCGGGACGCAGGAAACTCGAAAACGCTAAAGCAAGCGTTGGACTCGTTCTGGTTTGGATACAAGACTGGAAACGAAGGGAGCTTTTGATTTGCGACTCTCATATCCAGCAAAACATATCGGATCGAATACTTATTGTGCAGTTCCCAGAGTCTGTCTTCGGACAATGGTTGCAATATTTTTTTCTCACCTTCAAACTTGTACGCCAACGCAAGTCGTTCGCCCCACTCGACCAACGCGACCGCGTTTTGAGGCGCATCTTTCCAGCAAGCCAGTTCGGGGCGACCGGTTCGCCATTTGAAGGATTGCTGACGGCGCGGGGTCAACCATAGTCCCTGCAAATCTGTATTGCTATCGATCCATTCACAGACCCGAAGCCACTCGTGGTACTGGTCAACCTGATCTTCAATCGAATCGGACTTGGTCACGAAGTGGGCTTTGTCACCGGCCGGGATTTTCTCGTTGTAGTTTTCATTGAATCGCACGGCGAGCAATGCGATCCCTGGCAAAAACAGTGCTGCCCATCCAATGGTAATCATCCATTGAGGTTTCGGTTGATAGACAAGCTTGGAATATGCAAACGAAACAACCATGGCCGCGACATACATCGGCATGGCTACGTCGTTCCATCGAAACCAATAGAATCGCAATATCTTGGCAGCAAAGCCAGGAAAGTAATGGCTAAGAGTGATGTCGACCGTCCATCCGATCAACGCGATCGAGGCCGCGAATGCCGCGCACAGGATGATGACTTGCATGCCGCGACTCATGCTCTGAAAGAGGTTTGTCCAACGCGAAACCAAGTTCATCTTGCTTTGAAATTCGGGCTTTTGCGTTGACCAAGTTGAGTATAGTGCCACGTAGCTCAAGCAGGTCGTCAGCGCTAACATCCCGAGGAACGCCCGCCACCGTTCGCTGCTAAAACGGGTCGGAGCAAGATGATGACCCAAGCGTCGATAAGCCTGCATGACGGCACTGTCGGTCGCGACGTTGGGGTCGGCTCCCCAATCGATACTGATGGCTGGAACAACTCCTACTAGCACCCCGACAAAACAGAGGCACCAACCGTAACGGTGCAATGCAAACCATTTGCTTGTTCTGCGATCTAAAACCCATGTGACAAATAGAGTGCAGGCGATCACCCAAATTCCTACAACCACATGAAAGGCGGCTGCAATTCCCAGCAAAGTCCAAGCGAGCGTCCATCGATGTTGGATGACCATCGCAAGCCCAAAGAAAATGAAAGCGTACGCGATCCCTTTGGACTCACAACCGCCCACAACCCACTCGCCGGCCCAATGTCCCCAATGCAAACCCGAGAGCCAAACGAGGGCAAAAGCAGTCGCAACTAACGGAAAGGAGCTCGAACTGGACCAGATGGACCGCCCCAAAACTGTCCAACCAGTCGCAAGCAAAAGCCAACAAATTAACCGTCCGACCCAAACGGCCCAGACAATCGGAAGGACTTGAGTCAGGTAGCCAAAGGTCGCAAAGAACAACCAATGCGCGTCGCCCGACTCCAGAAACAAATCCCCCAGTCCAAAGTTAGGATTCCAGAAATGGGCGGCCTTGGACCAATAGTGCGGTTCGTTGATGGCCGGAACGGAGCTGCCCGCGTAAATGAAAAACAGACAAAAAACACCGAGAAAATCGACAAAAATGGATGCCGCCCAGGCTGACGACGTCTTGTCGTGTGAGTCTTGGTTGGCTTGGATCGGAACGGGCATTTGCAAGGAATACAATTCGAGATTGGCCCAACGCAAGATCCTCGCCCCACGGGAATTGAGAGGAAATTGCAAAGTGGCCGCAACAATGGAAAAAAATAACGATTAGGCAACAAACGCCATTCATCCAGGAAAATTTCCCGAAATTCTTCTTGACAGCCTCCCGTTTTTCTTGACTGTCACCGTGTTGCACTTAGAGTTGAGTGGAACAGATTAAGCCTGTAGATACTCGGTCAGCCGTCGTGCCTCAGCGTTGTTACACAATCTACTTAATTACAGGATCAGGAGTTGGGTAATTTGCCCAAGGAATTGAGGAAGGGAAGTCATGTTAGTATTATCTCGAAAAAAGAACGAGAGCATAGTCATCAATAACGAGATCACCATCGTGGTGGTCGAAATCCGAGGAGACAAAGTTCGACTAGGCGTCGAAGCTCCCCGTGAGGTGCCCGTGCATCGTCGTGAAGTCTTTGATGCCATACAAAGAAACCAAGACGAGCATGGAAACGAGCACAACAAAGAGGCCGAACGGGCGGAAGAATCCTAGATTGCTCCGTGACGCTCCGCGACGCAAATTTTCGTCGGGGGAGCGACACGTCCACGGTCGCCCGCGAAAACCCCCATTTTTTCTACATTGTCGAATTTTAGCAACGAATTTTGGATTTGTTCCGTTGCTCGCTACCGCTTGACTAGCTTAGCCTTGACAGGAAATCGGTCGCTCGTACACTCTTTGCTACTTGAAGCAATGAACCGCTTCAAACCACGCGGCCCCGTCGTCTAGAGGCCTAGGACATCGCCCTTTCACGGCGGTAACACGGGTTCGACTCCCGTCGGGGTCACTAGGTTAGGAATCACTGCACAACCCGAACCCTGCAATCGCAGGGTTTTTTCGTTTGATGACAAGCTGTGCCTGAATGAACAGTCCCATTCCCCATTCCTACCCCCGAGGACTTAAGGTCCGGATCTCTATCTTGGGCTCCCACAATCCGTTTTGAGCTGAGAGCCTTGCGGTTTCTGAGTCGACAACTTGTAGCGACTCGGCGTGCGACAAAGTTTGTTTGGAATCCCATTCACACTGCTTCAACAAGACGACGCGCTCGGCTCCAACAATCTTTCCTAGCAACCAAGCGATCGCGTCGGACGTCGTACTCCAACTCAAACTAGGTTGCCATTCTACAGGTAATAACTCACACAGACTTTCACTATAAAACGATTGAACCCGAATCCAACTTGCATTGGGTTTCGTAT
>JBEBHM010000932.1:0-3001 GCA_040080875.1 Pirellula sp. | reverse complement strand
GACATTCATTTGGTATACTGACTCCTAGTGAAAGCGTCCGGAACTAAGTACAGGGGACTTGCACCCCACAGGATCACGCCCATGTTGGGCGTACTGGACCGAAGCGGTGGGTCCGCCGCTTCCTGATGGTGACTTTTTTGGCCACCGCTCGGTCATCGGGGGCGTTATCGCAAAGAACGAAAGCAACTCAATTGGTGTATGGAATGAGCAACTTTGATCTCAATCGCGATGTACGCGTGTCACTTTTTTCGCTTTCACTTTTTTCGATCGGTCTAGTCATTCCCCTCTTGCTTACAACAAATCCATTGGCCTGTTTTTATTTTTGCATCTCCTGTTATGCGGTTGGTTCACTTGGAATGCTTGCATCAGCAGAACATCGCGAGTTTGGCCAGAAGTATCGTTGGCTGATACGTATCATATTGGTAGCACCGGTACTTGCAGCTACACTGTTACTTTATCGTGAGCGACACGATTTTCCACGTGGCATAGTGTTGTGGCTCTCCACCGTCGGGCTTTCCCAGGGTTTCCTTACTAAGTCGCACTTTGGATGGATAGACCAACAGTTGGAAGCGATAACCAAGGATTGCACCGAAGCCGACGGTCGGCCGAAATCTGATGGAACCTCTGTCTCGTCGGCTCGGTGAATCCCGCCGTTATCCGATAAAGTGTTCCAATGAGTCTTGTACGACAACTTCGTGACGAAATCGTAGATCCAGATCGACTCGTTTCGAGCGTGCTTCGCAAAGCGAAAATTTTGGCCGCAACATTGAGAGATGCAGAACTCGAGAGCTGGCTAAACAAAGAGCTTACAGGATACAAGAAGGGGGATACTCTTCCTCCGTTTCGTCGAATCCAATCACCGTTGCAAGGATCATTTCACGGACACCGCGGTTCCGTTACATCGTTTGGAATACCGACATCCTTACTGCCGGATTGGATGCAAAAGAACGTGGAAGATTTGCCAATGGCGCAACCGCTGCGAGAACTTGAAACAATGGCCGCGTCATCGAGCGACTCGTGGCGTCACACATGGCCAACCGAAGCAGTAATGATTGCAAGCAAGACGGTTCAGATGTCAGGCGGACTTGCGTTGGCGGAATTGTATCAACCAGTTACAAAAGCGATGCTTGAGGGAATCATCGACGGCGCTCGAACTAGATTTCTCGACTTTCTTCTGGGTTTACAAAAGATTAATGCCGAAGTGATGGATTCGGAATCAGCGCTCAACACAATCTCTAAAGAGGCCGTAAACAAGGCTTTCCACTTACATGTGTACGGCGACAATAACTTCGTGGCTGCCGAAAGCAGTTTCGGTGACGTATCAATTGGCGCAATTCGGCAAGGGGATTTTGCATCCTTGAAACAGCATCTTCAACAACTGAGCGTCTCTGAAACGGACATCGAATCTCTCGAATCCGCAATCAAGGAAGATGGACCCATAAAGGAACCGAAGAAACTTGGTTCTCGCGTTGGCAGATGGATGGGCGATATGGTTTCGAATGCTGCATCAGGTGGATGGAAATCGGCGGTTGGTGTTGCTTCAAAAACCCTAACAGACGCAATTTTCCAATACTACGGTTGGAAGCCGTGAATAATCGGATAACTATCCATTGCATCGAAGTGGCGGATCGACCGCCTCGACTACTTGAAACTTTACTTGCCGCCACTCGATGAATGGGGGCGTTATCGCAATCACAAGCGGCCCTTGACACAATGACAAAGTCGCAACAGATCTCGCTAGGTTACGTTGGCATCGTTGTCTCGATGGTCGAGATCGCATTAACGCAGCAGGTGTCGGGAGGCCCTCAGACGATAGTGCTCGCCTCTTTGGCGATGCTAAACGTAGTCAATATCACACATGCCAGTGATCGGACGTTTCTACATCGGCATCGGCTTCTCGTCGCAATGATTTTGGCTGGAATTGTTTTGCCAATTCTCTACGGGACTGGCGCAAGGATTCTGACATCTACCGACTGGCCATTTTCCGAAGCGACTCGATTTCCTGCGATGATTTTGAGTATCATTGTCGTTGGCGGTTCGGCGGTTTTAGGATTTCTTAGATCAACTGGCAATCCAACTGAACCCCATGCCGTATCATCGGAAAGATGAGATGCGATAACAATCCATTGCAGCTAAGTGGCGGATCGTCCGCCTGGATTTTTAGAAACTTTACTCGCCGCCACTAGCTGAATGGTGTCGTTCTGGCATAGACCTGACATGACTGATGGCAAAACGGAAACCGCAGGACACACGATACACAAACACCGATCTGGATCTCAAATCCGCCTCGCCGTTCGCAATACTCCGAGACGAACTCGAAGCATCATGTACCTTGCTGCACTACACACATGGCGATGACAACAACTGGCATGCGATCGTGGAATCCCGCTATCCAGATGAGGAACATACTGACGATCGAACGGCAGCGATGGATATTCGACTTATGCTGAACGTTATTCAAAAGCTCAGCAGCAAGGCAAAGGTTCAATTGCGCCAGTGCTACATGAAAGAGTTCAACATTGGATTCGACTGCTGGGATACTTGGTCGTTCGTGCACTCATTACCGGCCGACATTCTCCGCGAAATATCGGACTACTCCTGTTCCGTCGCCGTGACGCTTTATCCAATGCGTGACACCGATGGAAAACCAAAGGACTGATCCACGCAACGTGCAAAACATGTAAAATGCCAGAACATCTCTATGGCCTCTGATGTCAAGTAGTACGTACCGGTAGCCATGGAAAAAGTTTGCAGTTTTTTTGGAGGGCCAGTTTTGTAGTCTTCTTATCATTGATCGGCCTTCAACCCTCTGAGGCCGATCAATGATAAGAAGACGGACCATCTATCCTCTGGCCTTTCGGCCCCTTCCGTACTGCTTGACTTACCTTGGGAGGAGTTGGACTGCTTCGACTCACGCAAGCGTTCTATTGCCAGTGGGATTCTATTTCAAAAGGTCAGTCTTGTTTCAAGCGTCTTACGGCTCGAGTACGGCTGCCTCAAA
>JBEBHM010000931.1:0-3002 GCA_040080875.1 Pirellula sp. | reverse complement strand
CGGACACATCAGAATAGATTGCAGAATAAGCTTGCACATGAAACGGATTTGGAATCGTATGGGATGCTTTTCAGCGATGAGCCTCGGCAGGCAGAGCCAGCACGGCGTTGGGTTGCGAGGCAGAGCCCCGCAACCAGGAGTTTTGCGATTTGCATCGCCATCGGGATTTATGCGATTTACATCGCAACTCATACGACAGCGCAGGACGGCGTTGAGGCTGCCGCTAAACTGCCCGCAGCCGATTTTGCGGAGCAAAAGTCGCCACAACTGCGATCTCCTACTAGGTGGCTTGCGCTCTGACTCGCTACCAGGGGCACTAGGATCGGTCGGCATGGTGGTGGGGATTCAAGTCTTGTTGGCAATATTGCTCGGCATTGTCGTCGTTGGCTCCTTTGCGGGCTGCGACAAGTCCGGGGAACAAAAACAAAGTTCGCTGGCGAGCACCAGTTCCGAAAAAGAAACGGGAGCACAAACAGGAACGCAAAAGGGATCGCAAACGGAGACAGTACCCTCCGTCAACAATGCCAATGAGAATCCGTCGAGTGTTGCCATGGCGGCATCCGCCAGAGCAGTCTTGGATGCGTGCATTGCCAAATACAAGGGGCTCAAGAGCTACGAAGATCAAGGGGTCCTCAAAGTCCGTTATCGAGTGGCTGACAAGCCCTTCGAAAAAACCGAGCCGATGCGAGTTGCCTACGAGGTACCGAATCGACTGGCTATGAAATCCATCGGACTCCAGACTTCATGGACCAAGCTGACGTGGGAGGCCATGTTCACCAACGAGCAAGGTTCTCCGTTTGGCAATCAACGCGTGGTCCGCCCTCGCCCTGAAAAATTTGACTTGGCATGGCTCATTAACGACAACCTCGGAAACCTATTGGACAATCGAGTGACCGGAACTCCCATCCAATTGAACTTGCTTTTGGAAGACAAGCCATTGTCCGATTTTCTAGCCGACCCCAACGTTACGCTTTCCGTTCTTAAGCAAGAATCGTTCGACAGTGCGATGTGCGACCGGATTCAAATATCTCGCAAGAACTCGGCTGGTGGAAAGGACTTCAAGTGGACGCTTTGGATCGACTCCAAGGACAAACTGCTTCGCAAGTTTGAGTTACCTGTCGACCTGCTGAGCATGCTCAATCCAGATCTACCGCCCGGGCTGGATCCGGCGACAAGCGAGTTGTCGATGGAGTTGCTCGGAGCCAAAGCTGATGCGCAGGTGGCATGGTCCAATTGGGATCTTTCGAGGAGCGACAAAGATCTTTTGGTGAGTCGCTTTGTGGATGCTCCATTAGGAAACCTTCCATCCCAGCTGGGACAAGTGCTCAAGGCTTTCGATTTGCGGGATGCAAACAAAAAAATTGTTTTGGATTCCTCTCAGCGGAGCAAACCGATCACGGTCCTCTGCTGGGTAGGCAACGACGAACTGAGCGAAAATTTTGTCAAATACGCGCTCGAGGTCTACCGTGAGTTGAACAACAAGGGCATGACTGGCTATACCGAAGTTATGTTCGTCTCCAAGTCTCCTGCGACTGAAATGCAAGACGCCTTCAAACGATGGAATTGCGATTTGCCACTAGCGATCGATACCGAGAATCTGACCGAAAGCATCTTCGGTATGTCGAGGCATCCCTCGATTGTCGTGCTGGACAAACAAACCATGGTGCAGCACATTGATGAAGTAGGATACCTGGAACAGATCCCCGAGATCGTGGCATCGATTCAAAACGGAGTCAATCGCGCCGCAAGGACTCTGCAGGTTCAGGTCGACAACCAAGCTAGGTTCGTGTCTCGATTGCATCGAGCAACGATCGACAGGGTACAAACCGATCAGCTCGCTCCGATAGAACCGTTTCCAATGGTTTACCACGAGTTGCAAAGAGTTTGGCAAACTTCCTTGGATTCCAAAGTGATTGCCGCTGGTGGCGAACAGTTCTACCCACATGCTGGTTCAGCATGGGAAGCGAAAGACGTCTTTGATGCCAAGTCTTCGGCTTTGCGAGTGATGACTGTGCTGGACGAAACGGGGGACTTGATTGCGGTCGACAATACGGGCAAAAAGAGTCTGGTTGCTAGGATACCGATCGAAAAAGCCAACAACGCTAAGCGAATTCATATATCAGTCGATCCATGGACGCACCGATGGGTAGCTATCATACCGGAGGGACTACCAAGATATTGGTTGTTCGAAATGCCACTCGACATGCGATCTCTTGGAACAGAGTTTCCCAAAGAACCATTGGAATTTTCGTTGGACGAGTCGGAATCGCCATCGGTATTCGCATGGACCGTCCAGGGGAATAAACCGTCCTTGACCATTGCGACGACGACTGGCAAGCTTCTCGTTTTGGATCCCGTTCGAGCCAAGGCGCTCAAGGGGCAGACCAACGGGGTCGTTGCCATTGTCCCTACGCTTAATGCGCGCGGCGAATGTGTGGCATGGAACGCCGTTGAACCGAACGGGCTACTCAATTCCATCGACAACTTGCCATCCGATGGCGAGGCCGCCACAAAAGGAGATGCACCCGACTTTTCGAACAAGTCGTTGTCCTTCGTTCCCGAGCCAGGACAATGGACTTGGGGACGCAATCTGTCAGAGTCCTTGATTGTTGGCTTGGGCAAGCTGCCCAGCGGAGAAACCGGAGCTGTGCTTCACAACAACCAATTCGAACCGATCTTCACACATCCTTTGTCGGTTCGACCCGATCAGTGCCGCATTGTGGCCTCTTCAAGCTTGGCGGACGGAATCTTTTATTGGATTTCGACCGCCCCCAGACGAGTGCTGCATCTGCAAACAAAAAACGGCGCGTTGCCGGACCAGATGTCGCTCGGCCGACCGATCCTAGGAGTCGCATTGCTACCTGAAGACAAGAACCTTCGAATGACATTGGCTGTCGACAACGAAGTCAGTTGTTGGCGGATTGTGATTCCTCAATTACAACCTTCGCAAGAGTCTGTAAAGCCCGCACCTGTTGGTAGCTCGTCGGGTGGCGCCACTCCAG
>JBEBHM010000237.1:0-11280 GCA_040080875.1 Pirellula sp. | reverse complement strand
GACACGTTTAACTTCAACGAAGACTCCTCCAACAATGCGCTGGCGGTCTTGAACAACGACACCATCACGCCGGGCTCAAATGCCGTACTGACCCTGCAAAGCCTCGGTACGCCATCACGTGGTGGGACCGTTGCCATCTCTTCCGACAGCAAGCAAGTCACATACACGCCTGCCGCCAACATCAACGGACAGGAAACATTCACCTATACCGTGCGTGACCAGAACGGAGCGACGGCAACCGCCACGGTGACCGTTCAACTCACCGCAGTCAACGACAACCCAGTGGCTGTGAACGACACGTTGGACACCGTTCGCACGACGGATCGCGATGTGTTCATCAATGTTCTAACCAATGACACAATGGGTCCAGACACCGGTGAGACTCTCACCGTGACGCAAGTAGGTACGCCCAGTCAAGGTGGCACGGTGCGTGTCGGAACCGGTGGGAATGGAGCGATCTACACGCCTCGCTCTGGTTTCACAGGGACAGAAACGTTTACCTATACTCTCAGTGACGGAAATGGTGGGACTGCCACAGGGACAGTGACTGTAACCGTCTCACCAGCTGTCCCCCCACCGACTGTTGTCGGCGAATCGTTTAGCATCAACGAAGACGCTGTCGCAGCCGACTTCAACGTTCTCTCGAATGATACGCCAGCCCAAACCGGCGACACGCTCACGATTACCGACGTGAAGGCTCCGAACGGAACGGCAACCATCACCAACAACGGCAGCCGCATCAGCTTTGCACCCAAGGCCAATTTCTCTGGCCAGGAGCTAGTCATCTATACGGTTCGCAGCAGCAATGGTGGAACAGCCACGGGTACGGCAACATTTACGATTGCGGGTGTCAACGACGCGCCTGACGCCACGAACGATACCTTGCGAGTTTTGTCGACACCTGACCAGTCCGTCAGCGTCTTGCAGAACGATCCGCTGGTCGATGTCGGCGATACGTACAGCATCACCGCCGTGACGCAGCCGGAGACGGGCAAAGGGACCGTACGCATTGCTACGGACAACAAGTCCATTTTGTACAGCGCGCCCAACACGAATTTCACCGGTACGGTCACGTTTACGTATACCATCAGCGACGGAACCGGGACTGATACAGCCACAGTTACTCTGACGGTCGACAATTTCGCACCTCGCGATGTAGGCATTGTTTACGACAATTTTGATTTCCTTCCGGTTACCGTGGAGTACGTATTGCCGTCGGACGGCGCAAATTACAACACTGCTGCCTTGACCTTGTTGCCCACGAGCGCAGGTGTCAAAGTTGCCAACGTTGGACCAGGCGACTATCGGTTTGCAATTCCTGATCTCCCGTTTGTCTCTGGCGGCCCGCAATCGGTGGTCATATCGTCCACCTTTAACGACAGAAGTTCTCTCAATACGGCCATCAATCCTGGAACTCGCGATGCTCGCTTCATCGATATTCGAGACTTCATGGGGCAAAGCCTTCGACGCGGGATCACGTCCGCAGTTGCGGCCAACCGAGAATCCGCCTGGACCACCGGACAAGGGGACTGGAAGAATTTCAAAGACATCAAAGTCTCGCTCAACACCGCCGGGGATCAACTCACGGTCCGTGCCATGAACCCGACCAATCAAGCGGTTCAGGCCACGTTGCCGGTAAGCGATCCGAAGGTAGTGCTACGGGGCAAAGAAGGGGACGCTTCGTTGTACCGAATCCAAGCCACGCCAGCGGAACTAACGTTCACGCCTGTAACGGCGACGACGTCGACAACTACCAACAACTCGGGATCGGGTTCCAATGCGCCGTCCGGTGAAGGCGAAGGGGGATCCGCCGTTCCACTACCGGCCATCGAAAAACGAGACGCCGTATTGAACCCGACGATGGTTGACCAAGCCATGTTGCAAGTCAAGTTGCCGCAACGTCAATTGAGTTCCAACAACAGCTCTACCGCAAATTCAAGCAAGCCCAACGACTTGCCTATCGACGCAGCCAAAACTACGAACTCAACGGCCAATTCGAATCCCGTGTCAAACGGCTTCCGACGCGGGTTTCGAACTCGCTAATCCAAATCCAGGGTGCAAATGTTTCGTTCAATTCCACGTGGGTCGTCACCTGCCAAGCCATTGACCGATTTGTGGTTTCGACTCAAATGGACTGCCATTGAGTTGAATCGGCGTCGCTATGTCGAAGGTGCAATTCTGTCACGATTAGGACTAAAGTTGCAGATAGATAACTGACTTTTCGACTGACCGAGCAAACGGTTCAGGGTCTGGTACTTCAAAGGATTTCTCTTCTCGCCGAACTGACAAATGAATCGCTGAATCGTTGCAACAAGTGATTCCGGATTTGACAATGACGCTGAGTACTTGACTTCGACTCGGTAGATCCTGTGACTGAACTTTCCGTTCCAGATTCTACAGATGTTTTCGAACGAACACTGCTCTGTTGGTTCCTCTCGGGATGGAGCATCTGCCAGATATCGAATTTCCAATACAAATTTATCGTTGGACTCAACTTCAAAACGAAATGATTCGGGCATGTTAAACGGTGAATCAAGTCTGACTTCTTCCGATACATCACCTGCAAATTGTGATAGGCCGACCAATTCATCTTCGATCGAGATTACTTGCGTCATTGTGACTAGTTCCTTTTAAGCAGCTTTCCAAGCGTGAACAAAGCGACGTCCTTTGCATTTGGCTGAATAACAACACCTGCCGGTAGCGTACTATCAATTACTATTACACCCCATGGCTTATGGTCAACTTCAATCGGGATAGCTGCAATCGACCGTGCGAGTGTCCGGTTGGCTTTAAGTCTTTTCTTCACCCAAGCAATTGACACATACGTTTTTTTAGCATAATCCGCAATATCAGAATCGTCGGATTCGGATGTTAGCTCTGGAAGATTCTTGATGATGTAGGTCTGACTTGCGCGAAATGCCTGTCCAGCAACGCCTTCGGCATTCTCCGCGTCATCGCATGCAAGAAAAACCATATTTGTTCGTTTTTTCGCATTTCCCGATCTTCGTACAACGATTAGCCAACCGGACCATGGACCACGCAACGGGCGTCCGCGAAAGCAATTCAACCAGCAACGACATGTAAGCAAAAACCACCAGTGATCGAATGATGTTGCTACCACGTATTGGAAAAGCGTTACGCGATGGTTGTACTCCTCGGACTCAAGACACGCTTTCGTGAATGCGTGCTTTCGGAATTCTGTAAGCAGCCCTTCAATCGTGTTCCAAACCCAACTTGGACCAATTTGCTGGGACAATAACTTTGCCAGTCCCAAGAACACGGTCAAAACGCCGAGCTCAATTCTTCCATAGTCCTTCGTACTACGCACCAGACTATGAACGAAATTGTCCAAAGTGCCAGTGCTGTTCAAGAAATCGTCCGGGATGACCAAAACAAATGCGATGATAATTATGGACACAAGACAGCAAACGTAGGTCCACCAACAAAGATTGAAGGCAACCACTCTTCTCGAAAAATACATTCATACCTCTGACGTGGAATTTGCTCATAAAGTTAATCGACTCTTCGAATCGTTTCAATCCTCAACAAGTCTTTTTGAGGGAAACACCGCTTTGTCGGTTCGAGTTCATACCGCGTCCAATGGCGCAAATTGATCGGCCAAGTATTCGATACAGGACTGCCGTAAAGAAAATCGCTTGGCTAGTTTCCCTTGGCGACGACAGATAGAATGCCATTGGAATCAGCTACATCAGCTGTTTGATTCCTAGCCAAGCAGCGAAGCTAGATGAACGCAATTACACGGCGTAAGCTCACGATTTTCATACCGTAACGCCTGATCAACTCGTTCATGATACCAAATACGCCATCGGCCTTGGTAATTGCTAACCCAACCGCAGGCAGAGGCCGCTTCAGGCAACGCTGTCTCGAACAGTCCGAGATCGCTCGTGAATGGGTTTGGAAAGAAACGGAGTTTCCCGGTCATGCGGAAGAACTTGCCGCTGAGGCAGGAAGAGCAGGTGCCGGTCTAGTTGTTGCTGCGGGCGGTGACGGAACGATTCATGAAGTGCTCAATGGGCTCTTGCGCAATCCGGACAATCAAACGGTACTCGGGATCCTACCCGTCGGGACGGCAAACGACTATGTCATGGCCTTTCGCGACCATGCAAAAGATCGAAGCACACCTCGCTGCGTGGATGTTGGATTGCTCCAATGGGATGATGGAAGCCGTTATTTTGTGAATGCGGCCGGCATCGGATTGCCGGGTGCCATTGCAGATCAATCGCGGCGACTGCGTAGATATCCAGCGAGGTTGCGGTACACGTTGTCCTTAGCGTTAAGCCTTGGTTCCAGTTTCCGTCCTGCACAGGCATCGATGATGATCGACGAAATCGCGATGCCCCCAACCAACTTGTTAATGCTCAGCATCGGCATCGGGACGCACGTAGGGAGCTTTCCGCTACATCCAGCGGCAAACCTTGAGGACGGTGAGCTCGATGTATTAGAGGTTGGAGATGTTGGCCGCATCGAGCTGGCACGCTTCGTTCCCGGATTACTCCGAGGCTCAATCCCCACAAACCATCCCAAGGTCCGAACGCATCGCTGCCGTTCGCTAGGCATTCGCGCGTCCCATCCATTATGCGTGCATTTGGATGGTGAACAGCCCACTGGGCTCACGAAATCAGGGGAAGTTGAGTATACCGTTCAGGTGATTCCAACAGGAATCAACATGATGCTCATCGACCCCGGCGTCGGACAGTACTAATCTCTGGAATAGTAAAATCTTTCGGGTCCCCACTGTTGCAATGTCAGGAAGCTGGTCGTAGATTCGAAGAATACTCTGAATGGAGTCTGCGATTTAAAGGGGCCGGTTAAGAATTTCGCGTTTGAAAAAGCGCTCTAGAAATCGGCTTCCCTTGTGTGATTCAGGCGGTTGCGAGCTTCATCAAACGCTTTGTCACAATTGTACATACGCACTTTGAAGCCAATCGCAATCCACCCTATATAGGAGTTATTCTGCCATGAACGAAATTGTACTTGGGCTTGGGACTCAACAAAGTCTGTGGACCGTAGTTCAGCTTGCCGATCAGCAGCTTCGCTCTATTCATGGTTCGCCAAAAAAAATGGTGGTGCGGGCGGGCAATTTGACAGTGAAAGCTCATCGGCCCGAGTACGAGGGCGTATTTGATTCATTTATTTTTTGCGTAGACGGACCAGACGACAACGTTCGTAATGCACTTAAGCAAATTGCAAGCGCCACGCATCCTCCGTGCCAGGTTCTCGAAAAGGACAATGAGATCGAGGTTCGCATTTCCGAAAGCGACACGGACAAGTTGGAACACGTGCATAAAATTTGCGATGAACTTTCACACGCTTTCACACTGCCAGAAGTGTGGAGGGTTCACGGAGAAGAGTATCGAACCAAACCGATAAGCCAGGAAGTACTGTTCCGCGCGTTGAGCAAGTTTAAGTCGAGCGATATTCACCTTTATCCGGGCGCTCCGCCGGTATTCCGCATCGACGGAAAACTGCGGCACTCCGACAATTTCGATCCGCTTTCGAGCGATCAGATACTTGAGGCGATCAAGGAGATGGCGCCAACAAAACATTTCGATGAGTTTCTATACGAGAAACAATGCAGTTTCATCTATCATCAAGTTGGCTTAGGGTACGCCCGTGTATCCGCATTCATGAAAGCGGGCACGCCGCACTGCACACTGAGGTTTCTCCCCGAGAAGATTCCGTCCTTTGAAGATCTGGTTATCCCACGGGAGGCAATGCAAAAGCTTGGAAAACTCCACTTTGGACTAGTCCTCGTCACCGGAATGACCGGAAGTGGCAAATCGACAACCGTTGCATCTCTTGTCGACTGGATAAACCAAAACAATTCTGTACACATCTTGTGTATTGAGCAACCTGTGGAGTTCGTCCACAAGAGCAAGAAATCGATCGTCTCACAGAGGGATGTGGGTGAAGATGTTGGAAGCTTTGCAACGGCTGTTCGAGGAGCATTGCGACATGATCCGGATGTTATCGTCATTGGTGAGATGCGAGACGCCGACACCATTCGTTCCGCAATCAACGCGGCCGCGACCGGGCATTTGGTCATTAGTACTCTGCACTCGGGTACCACCTACGAAACGGTAAATCGCATTATCAGCTTCTTTGATCCGATCGAGCGCGATTTGGTTAAATTACAACTTCGCGATGCCCTGAAATGCGTGATATGCCAAAGGTTGTTGCCAAAACGAGGAGGTGGGCGGCAGGTCGGACTAGAATTCCTTTTTAACGACACCAACATGATTTCAAACGCCATATTGCACGGTGACTCGCTGGCGTTGAAGGTCGGAATGCAACAGACGGCTTCCTCGTCGTTTATTTTCGAGCAATATCTGTACGATTTGTGCAAGGCGGACGTCATCAGCAAAGAAACGGCACGAACATTTGCAAGCGAACAATCGATACTCGACCAGATGCTTCTGGGAAGTTACTCGATACCATCGCCGGATGCGATGCTCAAACGCTAAAGCCAGCGATGGAAAAACTTAGCGAGGTCTCAAGAAACCATCACGCCCGGGATTCGCAAAACGAAATCGCTCGGGCATAAATCGTGTTCATGGTCTTGGCTTGATGGTTTAGGTTTTACGTTGAAGGTAGGCGAGTATCCCTATTTCTTGAAGCCGGCGTTTCAAAGCGTTTTTCTGGGAATCGGTTGGCTCCACGAGTGGCAATCGGGTTGGCCCACAATCGACTCCCACTTGGCTCATGAACCACTTGAACGTCGCGATTGGCGATGAACCGCCTTGAATTAGTGTGTCGATCATTCGAATAGCCAATTCTTGCAGTTGGATCGCGAGCGGCTCGTCCTGTCGTTCGTACGCATCGATGAGATCCAGGTAAATGGGCGCAGCGAAATTGTAAGTGCTGCCGACGGCTCCTCGGACGCCAAACTTCAGCGACGTGAGCAGCTTTTCGTCGCGACCAAACAGAACATCAAATCGACCGTCTTGGAGTCGCACACATTGCTCGCAGTCCTGGACATCCTCGTACGTATACTTGACGCCGGCTAGATTGGGGATTCGCTCGGAGGCAGCCTGTAGAAATTCATGGACCTGTAGCGAAACGCCCGTCATCGAAGGAATGTGATAGAAGTAAAAAGGGATACTTGGGGCCGCCGAAGCAACGGCCTCGCACCACTCGACCAACCCTGGAATGCCCTGCGGCTTGAAGAAAAACGGAGCTAAGCACGACGTGCTATCGGCTCCGATGGACTCCGCGTGTGAGGCCAACGTCAGACAATCGGCCAAGGTCGCATGCCCGACATGCACGATCACCCTCAGCCCAGGCGGAGCAACCTGAACCCACCGTTCTGCCACGTGCATGCGTTCCTGGATGGTGAGCGACATCCCTTCGCCGGTCGTCCCACAAACAAAAGCACCGACGACTTTGTTCTTGGACAACCACTGCGCGTAACTGTCGATGGCATCGAGGTGCAGCGTACGATCCGCATGCATGGGCGTAAACGGTGCCGCGATCAATCCTTGCGTCTTCTTTACGGTCGCCTGGGTTTGGATCGGCTGCATATTTTGTCTGTTTTTATTCAAGTTGCGGTGTTCATTCGAATGGGGAATTGTAACCATAAAAACACGATGGCACTTACAATCAAGTCCAGAACTAATCGTCACCGTGTAGCCAAGCTCGAAGTTCTGCCGCATCGGCCAGATCTTTCGCTCGCAATGTCGACTCTTTGTTTCGGAGAAGCATTTCTGCAGATATTACCGGAATTCGAACCCCATCCACTTGAATAAACTGCGCGGTTGCCTCCACGTCATCAAACGATACTCCGTCGATCTTGGTCAGAATGTCGATTCTCATCGGAGTTCGCCCTAGCATCAAAACCTTTCTTGGGTTGAGAAGTCGCTCCGTTTTTGGTGGAAGAGTAGAACCAAAACCAAACAATTCAAGGACTTTGCGAAGTCGATTTTCGTTCTCCAAATTTGAAGCCACGAAGAAATCAATGTCACCCGTCGCTCTCGGGTTTCGATAAAGATTGTATGCGTATCCCCCAATCATCACAAACCGAACGTTGGAGGCGATCATCAATTCGATAAACTCTTTGAAGTCTTGGGGAAGATGCATAGTGTGGTTGCATGATCTGCATGAAGGCTTCGAAACGCTGTTGAAATGTCAATGAGTTATCATCACTTCTCGAAGCTGCTTCCGCATCCGCGTGACTATTGAAAACACGAAGTAACTTTTCCATTGATCGAACCAATGATCGCGATACATTTGAGGGGCGGACAACCAGGATTACCCATTCTAACTTACATTCGAATCAAAAACGATCTCAACTCTCATTGTTCCTTTTTCGGAGGTCTGGGTCGAGGCGTGTACTCAGGTCTGGTCGGGTCAAAGTTGGGATTGGGAGTTGGCAATTGGGCAGCGACCTCCAACTGCCAATCATGTAGCCTGCGACGAAGTTCCTCAGTTCTTTCTGGCATCCTCGCAGCTAAGTCATCTTTTTCGGAAATGTCATTGCGAATATTGAACAATTCGACGCGTTGGTCGTTCATGAATTCGATCAATTTGAAATCACCCGAGCGAATAGCGGCGTACGGCATCGTTCCGCCCAATTGATAATGCTGATGGTGTGGGTAGTGCCAAAACAATTCATTGCGGTCAAGCTTGTCCGTTCCCTTGAAGATAGGTACTAAACTGACACCATCACAACCGGATGGCCCAGTGGCCGAGCGAGATTCCAACTGCGGTGAGCCGACAATTTCAACCAGCGTTGAAAACAAGTCCATAGTGATGACCGGCGTGCTGGACTGACGTCCGGGCTTGATCACTGGAGGCCATCGAACGATGAGCGGCACGCGCACGCCTCCTTCGTATGCTGACGCTTTCCCATAACGCAACGGTACGTTCGTAGTGGTTTCCTGGGTGATACGTCCTCCGTTGTCGGAAGTGAAAATGACGATTGTGTCATCGGCTAGTTTCAATTCATCGAGCTTTGCAACAACTTGGCCGACCGCTGCATCCAAGCTTTCAATCATCGCGGCATATTGAACGTTTCTGTGTCGATGCTCGGGTGTCAGTTTGGCGCGATACTTGGCGACTAAATCTGCTCTGCCTTGGATGGGCGTGTGGACGGCAAAATGCGGAAGGTACAAGAAGAACGGTCTACCGGCCGACTTCTCGATAAAACGGACTGCTTCCATGGCCAATCGATCGGTCAGATACTCTCCCTCCGCACCTTCGGTAAGTGTTGGGATACGCCATGGAGCATGAAAAGAGGGGGGCTCCGGTTTATCGGAACCTGCAACGTTTCGATCGAACCCTTGCGTCTCAGGGTAATAATTCTCAGTACCTAAATGCCATTTGCCAATGCTGGCTGTTGCATAGCCCGCCTTCTTGTAGACTTCCGCAATGGTCACCTCTCGATGTGGTAAATACTTGGTCCAATCTGGGACTAGCATTTTCGGATTGTCAGGCATGGCGCCTGGAATCCAATCGGTGATATGCAGCCTAGCGGGATATTTGCCCGTCATCAACGCAGCCCGCGTTGGTGAACAAACCGTGCAAGCCGAATAGTTCTGCAGGAATTTCATTCCTTGGCGAGCCAATGCATCGAGATGGGGCGTCTCGTAGAAGTCACTTCCATAACAAGCCAAATCGGTCCAACCCAAATCGTCGGCAAGGAACAACACCACGTTGGGCGTGCGTTCCGCAGCGATAGTAGGGGTTATCGTCGGCGAACCAACGCCAGCTCCGATGACTAGGATCGACGCGCAAAGAAAACGGAAGTGCTTCGGACACACGGACCAACGAGTTTTTGTAGCCAAAGGAGTATTCATTCTCTGCAACCAAGTCGATTTATGAGCAATAAGGCGAGTGGCAGAGTGAAGTCTACCTGCCGCAGAGTGTTTTTGGAACGCAGAAGTGAGAACTGAGCCTGAAGAGTTCTCCTATGCGAAACTCGGGTTCGACGTGAGAATGCGCACTGCGAGTACTCGCGCATATTCGTCCAGATTGTCGTGAAAAGATACAGGGGAAAATTCCAACCACACCTTGTCATCGCGTTCAATCACCGGGCTACTCGTGCCGAATTCTCACTCGCAGAAATCGGCAATGTTCGGATTCCATTCGAAGCCAGAAACCAGTTCTTCCGAGAGGAATCACTTGGAATCCATTTTGGATGAAAGTCGCATTCTGGCAAACTTTCGACGGAGCGGCAGATAGGCCGCCATGCCCAACAAACCAAACGTCACTATGGACGAAGGTTCCGGAACGGCAGTAATATTGACCGAGAGTTGTCTCATATGAGCGATCGGAATCGTGCTTTCGATCACCAAAGTTGAAATCAATGACCCGCCATTCGTCATAACGTTGAAAGGATTTTGTCCATTCGCGTCAAAGGTGAAAGAGGAAGTTCCCGAGGAAAGTGGTATCGCATTATTGTTGCTGTCCAATCCAGTAAAATTCAACGTGCCATTGCTTCCGGGCACGGCGTCCAGCTTCCAATCCATTGCGGAAAACCCCCAACCGCTTTGAGCGGTCACTGTCAGTTTATACATTTGCGGGCTAGGAGTTGCGGGTTCAATGAACGCTACTCCGTGTTGACCGTGCAATGTTAGCTGCGTGGGTGTCGGGCCAACTCCAAACCCGTTGAAAAGAACTTGCACTCCTGTGTTACCCACTTCTCCCATGATGGTCATTGCGGTTGCCTCTGCGTTGACGTTCACATTGGTATATTGGATGTTTCCAGTCGAAAATACCAGATCCGCATGCGATGTCCCTTGCGAAAAGACGCCTGCAATGAAAATGAACATAACTCCCAGTAAGCACTTTGAACGGACTTGCTTATTCATTTTCAATTCTTCCCATCAAAGGTGAACTCTCGTGGCCAAAATCAAATTCTGAATGAATTCAAGGTTGAAGCTCTCGGCTACCATTTTTGTTGACTCTACTGGAAGAAATCTTGAAGTCAATCACTACGAATACCCGTGTGGAACGACGGATTCACCCTATGTCGCGCCCTGTGAGGTGATTGAGACAGATCAAGCATAGAATTTTGCGCCACTCAGTCTCACATGAATGCCACTCTGTCTCACATGAATGCATAAGTGCGACATCCGAGCATCATTCAGTTAACCAAACTTTCTCAGAAATTTTTTGAAATAATTTCGACCTGTACGATTGAAAAAGTCTGGAGCTAACTGAGCATGAGTCAGCCTGGAAAGGCTGACGTACGTTACGTGGCGTTGCCTTTGGCGGTGCTCCACCACAGATCGTGAGGCTCGCCCTCAAGGGGCAAGTCAA
>JBEBHM010000930.1:0-3006 GCA_040080875.1 Pirellula sp. | reverse complement strand
TTTTGTCAGGTTTTTTTTGCAGCATTCTCGCTGCATGGGGCGCCATGCAGTGGCCACTTCTTAAGTCCTTAAGATCCGATGGATAATGCAATAGTTATTTGGTGTAAAATCCGCGGACCGTTTCAACTGCGACCGCTGGACGCATTCGATTCATGTCAAAGTGTTTGCAATCAATGACGCTTCATCAATATCAACCAATCCCTTTCTTTTCTTGATCCTAAAATTAGCCAACGACGAAGCAGCATGCGGCTGCGTTTTGGCCTCTGGTGAATTTACGATCTCGATTCGCGGCTGATTCCTTGAGGCTTTGGGGTGAGCCAGCGGCGCCGCCGCCACCAAAGTACTTTTTGAAATTCCAGACCAAGTCACTCCACATCCGGCCATCGATTCCAATGCGTTTCAAGATCGGATCCAGATCCGTTGGAATGTCGGCTTTCTGGACGGTACCACGTTGGCGGCCCGTCCAATCCAGCAGCCTTAAGTAGTCTCGAATATCAAGCGACAGAAAACCTTTGTCGCTTGCGCGAATACCGGTCTTGCTGGATTGAGGTCCCGCATGACCTCGTTCGTTGAGTGTCAAAGGGGACAGCCAAGCGTCTCGCAGGATCGAGGGTCCTCTGCGTTTCTTTGCAGACGCGTTTCTTCTTCTTAGTTGATCAGGGGTCGAGGTTCGTAGGATGCGACCGGCTTCTGAAGTCTCGATTGCAACCAAATCGGCGGCCGCCGAGGGAATCGTTGCTCCTCGGAGCGATTGGATACGATCGTAGGCCGAGGTGTGCAGTGACTCTTCGGGGGTTTGGGCCATTGCGGCTCGTATCGGGTTCAAATCGACATACATGCTGCAAGCGAGCAATCCGGCCTCGTCGGTAATAGCCTGAGCTTTGAAGCGTCCCTCCCAAAAATGGCCGGTAGCCTCATCTTGTTTATTGGCAAGTCGAGCGATGGGTTCGCAAAGCGCCTTCATAAACCAGGATGGATTGGAAAGGCGGATGCGAATGGATTGGATACGTTCGGCGTTATTAGCAAGTGTTTCGACATCGTTTGTGGTTGGTTCGGCGAGTTGTTCGTCGATTCTTCGGCCGGGAAAGAGACGGAGCCACCGGAGAGCGACATCTGAATCGGACCACGTGTTGATTACATCGGGTCTTGTGCGTAGTACGATGTGCAAATGATTGGAGAGAATTGCGTAGGTCAGTACATCGACCCCAAAGACCGAAGCGAGTCGTTCCATGCGGCAGCGGATCCACTCACGTCGATGTTCGTAATTTTTTCCTGAAACGGCATCGAGACCAGCCAGATAGGCTCGCCGAATGCATCTTTGCACCAGATGGACAATACAAACGGAGCTCGGGTCAAACTGTTCGGCTCTTGGAATTCTGGGCATAACAAATCTCCTTTGGCTAACAACATAAGGAATCGCTCATTCCAAGTCAATAGGTGCCAGGCACCTATTGACTTGGAACTTGTCGACCAATGATTTTTCAGGCTGCGACAAGCTCATTTTCGGGTTTCGGCTGACTTATCGCCGTTGGTTGGTCTATCGTACTCAGATAGCGATTCCAGATTTTATCCCACAGCCTACTTCGACACGCCGTACGCAAGTCTACTACCCATTGTCCTCCTCCTTTGCTCCAGCGCATTCCTGATTGTTTCATACGCTGATTGAAGATGACTTTACAGCCCGCCCACACCAAAAAGTGAATCTGCCAATTGGCTGATGTACTCACAGGCATGAAAGAAGTCCACTCCCCAACTCCACTTCCGTGGACATCGAACTGTTCGGCCAGTTGTTGGATTGCTGGTTGTTGTGGCAAGTCAGCAGCCAACCGGCCTAGCTTGTGCGCAAGGGCCGGACTGACTCGATTATCGACCAGTCCCAATCGCAGATCCATGGCAGCAACATCACGGACAAAGAACCATTCGTTCTGATAAAGCCAACGACGAAAGCAAACCGTTCCGAATCGAGTCTCAATCGTGCGAGATTGGCGAAAGGCCGGGAGATAGGTACGCTGCTCCCAATGAATCGGACGTGGTTTGGAGGAGGCTTCGGCATGGTTGAGAGCGTACTGTAGAAGGACGCGAGCCAACTCTCGTGCAAATCGTTCCAAACGAAGTTCAAGCGACTGGAATGATTGCGGATTGAGTTCACGACGTGAGAATCCCCGCAGAGAGGCAAGTATTCGCCAAATTACGGTCAACAAAGCACCCAAGATTGTAGAATCCAATGAGCGAAGCAGGGCTACAACAAAAGTGATTTGAGAGTTACTCTTGAGCATGGCATCCATTCCAAAGTGAGAGCTGAATCGTCGAAAATCCGGCCGATCAGTTTGGGATAGGGTGCCATTTTTTTGCAATATCGATTTATGCAGATGCAAATTTCGCTGGCAACAATTTAATCAAAAACAAGGCTAACCCTCCGACTGCACCCATGTATGACACAGCCGACAAAAGTATGTGGTTTGGTAGCGTTTTTCATGGCGACTTGTGTTTGGGCTACTTACGCTTACTGTACTTGGCCTTGAAGTCATCGGTCTGCAGCTGTTTACGTCGCTGGCTCAAACGCAACGGCTTTGCATGGATCGTCACAATCATCCAGCCGCATGCGTAACGTACAGGGCATTTGGCTAACTACGCACAGTTCTCACAAGTTTCCGGAAAGTGGAGTATTTCCATCTTGCCGATGAAATGGTGATAGTGAGAGCGATGAGGCGTTAGACCAGTTGGGCAGGAAGTTATGAATGGATTGATATGCTTATTACCGTAACCGTCGATTACTTCTCGTTCCTCGAATGGGAAATCTGTCTCTGCGAAGACTTCGCCGGACGCCTTTTGTACAGAGCATTTATCCGGAACTGGGGCCGCAAGCTCAACACCGTACACCTTGCAACGACAGAAACTGTCATCGCTCCCGTACGCGGTATCCGCGACCATGTCCGTCGGCAAAAGATCGTTGCCATGAAGGTCATCGAGTACCTTCTGGAAGCTCACCGTAGACCGAATCATCAA
>JBEBHM010000236.1:0-11299 GCA_040080875.1 Pirellula sp. | reverse complement strand
TTCTTGCGTTTCATCGGTGCAAAGTATCGGTCGACTTAAGTGAGTTCGCTCGACACGAGGAACCGGTGGTTCGGCGTTGTGCCGCAGAGGCCGCCGGGCGTTTGCAAAATAAAGCTCATTCGGTCTTTGTGGCTAGGTTGATTGCTGACCCTGTTCCGGCGGTCCGGCGGTCCGCGCTCCGCGCCGCTGCAAGATTGCGTTTACAAGGCTTGGGGGATATGTGTCGGACTCGTGCCGTCGCTGCGAAACCTTGTCTCGAATCCATTCGATTCCTGGCGGTGTGCGGAACCGAAGCCGATTCCAGACTCCTCATTCAACTCACAAAAAACGAATCGACCGCCGTCGCCGCAGTCCAGGCGATGGGAGGAATTGGTACTCCTGTGTTGATTCCCTATCTGCTCGAATTGCTATCGGATCCTGTTCTCGGTGATCCGGCTGCCATTGCCCTCGAACGAATTGCGTTTTTTTCCGCACCTCGCGGAGATGCTCCCGAACCTCCTCCGCATGCTTCCGAAGAAGTTCTCGATTTCTGGAATCCGCCAAGTCCACCGATCCCAGGACCGGCATTTGATTGGTGGAACGAACACAAATCCGACTTTCAAGCTGGGAAACAGTACCAAGCCGGAATATGCGTTTCGGAAAATCCGTTGGGTGAACACTTTGACAACCTGCCTGACGAAGTGCGATACGATTTGTACTTGCGCGCGCATGCCTTGGGCGCAGTATCTGTACCCGATTGGGAACTTGAAACATGGCCGCAACACGAGCGGAATCCCGGTTGGGCTTTGAATAAACGATGATTTGTTGGAGCGATCGCAAATGGACTACTTGCCACTTTCAAGTATCATCTTGCTCGCACTGGCTGCACTCTATGCAGTCCTTTCGGCGCGCAGCGAACCTGGATCCGTACCGCGCCGAAACTATGCTACCATCGCCGTTTGTTTTGTAGTGGTTGTTGGTTTGGTTTGGATCTGGAATGCATTTGTCCGAATATGAAGATGCGCGTACTGGGGTTGTCTTGAGCCGCAATCGCTCGCTGCGATACGATGATTTGCGATTAAATACGCGGTTAGCGTCTGCGGCTCAACCCATAAATCTAATCTGGACGACGCACTAGAGAGCCTTTAGCCATTGGATGGCTTCTTTTTCTTCGCTCGACGTGTAACCTTCGTCCATGGTCTTGATCAACAATTTGACCAACGTCGAATTCGATTTGAGAATCGATCTCATTCTTGGACTCTTCTTGACTTCCTGGACATAGAGCAACGATACGTCATCGGCATCGCTATTGTGATGTTTGTCTAAGTGCTCCACAACCTTGGCTACTCGCGGCAAATTCGACTCCATCGAGGCCAAACATTTGGCTAACCCGGATTCGTCCATGTTAAAAGTAACTCCCCATCCTCCTGTACGAAATCGATTGATCAAGAATCGTGGATCGTCTTGCAAATACCAAAGGAAACCATGCGTGATCGGATTATTGGAACTCGTTGGAATCCCAACTTTAGAAATCGTAAACGAACTATCCAATCCAGAGAGCCAATTGACGGGGTCGAAGGTATAGCCATGTTCGTACTTTTGAATGCCGTTGGGGTAAAACACCGCTGGCGAACCAAAAGTATGCACGACACGTCCAGAGAGAGCTTGTGGTCCATCCACGGCTGCGATGGCTTGCAGCGCATTGCTAAGGATCAGATTTCCTTGGCTATGGGCAAAGATCTCTCGCCTACGATTTTGTGGTTGTCGAAGGAGTGAAAAGAGTGACACCTGGGATCGGTTGCGAGACAACGCATCGAGCATCGCCTGTTCTGGAGTTCGATTTCCACGAACGATCCAATTCCAAAAACTATTCCTTGAATCCACTTTGCTTTCCGCCGTAGACGATATGCCTTGGAATTGATTTTTGTCGGCAAGGCATTGCCACAGGTCCAACGCAAATCCGTTTGAAAGATTGAACACGCCGATGACAGGACACATTTGCACGAGTGACAAAGCCAGAGCCGATTCCGCGTGGTCACGTCCGCCGTTACCCATCCCGTTGATGAAGATTACTTTTCTGTCTTGCGAGAAGTATGTCTCGGCCTCGGCTGCCTCGCGATTCACATATTCGTTGATTTCACCATCGGAACCCGGGATCTTTGCTGTGGAGAGATCGAGGTTAAAATCTGGCATATGCATACTTCCGCAACAAATTCCTTCGAGACGAGCACCACGTAGGCGTTATCGTCCGATACGAAAAAAAGTTGCGAAAAAAACCATCCCCTGGAGATCTTCCCTCTTTCCAATCTGAAACGCTGAAATGGGTCGCACCGTCGCACCTGCCCTGCCTGTCGTTTGCGACATTCGCTGGGCGAAACATCGATCAGCAAGATTCGCTTTCGGGACAGTCGCACTCGGCAAGAGCGACCCACGGACCAGAGCCCCAGTGCCCAACGCTCAGCGACACCAGTCGCATAAACTGACCTAGGGGCGAGCGGATCATGGTGGCGAACGATCGCCACCATGGCCTACTACGATACCTGAATTGAAAAGTCCTGACTGGGCGTCACATCGATTTGAACACTTTCGACCGCTTCTCCCTTGGCCAACTTGGAAAGTATTTCCGACGAGAGCATGGGCATCAGGGACTTCGTGATGATGTGATCGATGTTCCTAGCCCCCGTATCGACTTCTTTGCAACGATCCAAGATCGTTTGGACAACTTGTTCCGAGTACGTAAACTGAGCTCGATAGTTGTCACTAAGTCTTCGTCCAATTTTGCCAAGCTTGAGCGCGGTGATCTTGCGAAGGACGGCTTCCTTTAGCGGATAGTAAGGAATCAGAGTCAGCCGCCCCATAAATGCAGGCTTGAATGTTTTGAGGAGTTCCGGAAAAATCGCTTGCATAAAATCATCGGGCTCGGGGATGGTGTCTGGATCGGAACACAAGCCTTTGATCACGTCGGTGCCGGCGTTGGTAGTCATGATGATTAGGGTATTCCTAAAGTCGATGTCTCTTCCCTCACCGTCCTTCATATTTCCTTTGTCGAACACTTGGTAGAAGATGTCTTGGACGCCGGGGTGTGCTTTTTCCATCTCCTCAAGTAGGATCACGCTGTAGGGTTTACGACGGACAGCTTCCGTCAGGACTCCCCCCTCTCCATAGCCCACATAACCCGGTGGAGAGCCCATCATCATGGAGACTTTATGCTCCTCTTTAAACTCCGACATGTTGAAGGTGGTCATGTTTTGCTCTCCACCGTAGAGCGACTGAGCGAGCGCGATGGCCGTTTCGGTTTTGCCAACACCGCTTGTCCCGGCCAACAAAAAGACCCCGATCGGTTTGCCAGGATCATTCAATTGGGCTCGAGAATTGCGAATCGATTCTGCGATCATTCTCAAGGCATGGTCCTGCCCGACCACTTGCTTACCAAGTGCAGCGTGCAAGTTCAGGACCGTATTGATTTCATCAGCCATCATGCGACCGACAGGAATACCAGTCCACGATGCGACCGTTTCGGCAATGGCGTTTCGATCGACGAATGGATGAACAAGAGGTGATTTGTCTTGCAACTCTTCCAACTCGGACTTGAGCTCTTGCAAAGTCGATTTCTTTTCTGCGACGGCAGTTGCGTCTAACGCGGTTTTCGAATTGGTATCATCTTGGATCGATTCCGTGGACTTATCCGCAGGCTTGCCATCCACGGCGGCGGCATCCACGGCGGCGGCATTGTCTTGCAATTCCGAGGTCAAGTCTTGAATCTTGTTTACCAGTCCTTTTTCTTGTTCCCATTTGGCTTGCAGCGATACAATTTCAGATCCCATCTTTTCCAAATCGCGTTCGAGTGACTGCAGTTTCGCAGAATGGTCGACACCGGTGGCGGACTCGCGCTTAAGGATTTCTCTTGCAAGCGAAAGCTGATTCTTCTTTCGTGACGCATCCTCGAGGGTTGGTGGCGTAGTAGTCTGGCTAAGATTGATGCGGGCACACGTAGTATCGATCAAGCTAACCGCTTTGTCAGGCAACTGTCGACCACTGATGTATCTGCTGGATAGCTTGACCGCGTCGACTATGGCCTCGTCGAGGATGCTGACCTTATGGTGTTTTTCCAGGGTCTTTATCAAACCGCGGACCATTTCGATAGCGACGGACTCTTCCGGTTCTTCGACTTTGACGACTTGGAATCGTCTTGCCAGGGCAGCATCACGTTCGAAGTATTTTTTGTATTCTGCCCAGGTCGTTGCAGCCAACGTTCTCAGTTCGCCTCGGGCCAAGGCGGGCTTAAGCAAGTTGGCGGCATCCCCTTGTCCTGCCGAGCCGCCAGCCCCGATCAACGTATGCGCTTCGTCGATGAAAAGTATGATCGGCTTGGGAGAACTCTTTACCTCTTCAATCACGGACTTGAGACGATTCTCAAACTCTCCCTTGACTCCAGCTCCCGCTTGCAGCAAACCCAAGTCCAGCGTTCTTAGCGTAACATCTTTGAGTGGAGCGGGAACATCCCCTGCTGCAATGCGCAAGGCGAAGCCTTCGGCCACAGCGGTCTTCCCGACTCCCGCTTCGCCGGTCAGGATTGGATTGTTTTGTCGACGTCTCATGAGAATGTCGATCAATTGCCGGATTTCGCTGTCACGTCCTAGAACTGCGTCAATTTTCCCGTCACGAGCGCGAGCGGTCAGGTCGATCGTAAATTGGTCCAACGACGGTGTCGCGGTAGGGCGTTCTCCAGAAGCGGCATCGGCGGGAGATGTGGGCGACGTTCTCGCTCCCGTCGTAAAAGCGGTCGCTTGTTTTGCCTCAACGGAATCGGAGCAAATCTCGTTGAGGGATTTTCGGAGCGCGTGAAGATTCACTTTCTCGAATTCGATACTCGCACCCAGCGCGGCCCGTCGAAGTGTTTCATTGCCGAGCAAGCCGATCATCATGTGGCCGGAACGAATCTGCCCAGATCCATAGTCGATCGTGGCAACGGTCCATGATTCTCTTGCGATATCCACGACATCGGGACTGAGCGCAGGGGGCTTTGCGTTTCCTGTTCGCAATCGGTCCAGTGTTCGGGTCAAATCGCTTTGAAGTTTCCCAAGATCAACTCCGAATGCTTCCAAGATTCGAACAAAATCGGAGTCGCGTTGTTCCAAAAGCTTAAAAACCCAATGTTCGACCTCCACATTGTAGTTGCTTCGCGTCATGCAAAGGGCAGTTGCAAGCTCAAGGCAGCGCATTGAAACAGGGCTTAGCTTATCAAACAGTTTTTTCAAATCGATTTCGATCACGCTTGTTACTCCTAGGAATTGCGATTCGTTGTTGATATTGAAGTATAGAGTCTTTAGTACATGAAGGTGGCCGATATCATCCTGAATACGTACTTGAATTGGAGATGTCGGCCAACTCGAAGATGCTATGGCCCGCTGGTTCCGAGCTGTTCCATGTGCCGAGCCAAGTATTCCAGCCCAAGTAGAATTCGGAGTCGGCATCAAAGACGACTCCTCGAACTTCTTCCGGTTTGACGAGCACTTGGATGTCGAAGTCCCACTCGGGGCCGACATATCGTCGAATCAGATCGGTGATACGACGCACGGTGGTATTGGCCGGCAGGTAGTCATCCAGGGTTTTCCAAGTAGTTGGGCCAAGGATAATGCGAAAGCGTTGTTCGATATCCCAAACCCTTTGACCTGCAATCGAATCCACTCCAAGCCGATTGCCCGTAGTTTCCCCCAGGGCAATGACGCCAATCTGCGTCTGATCGGTTGGATCCAGTTCGAGCCATTGGCCAACCAGAGGTTCAATCTCACACGTAATTCCAGAAAAATCACTGACACAAGCGCGAAGGGATTCCATCGACGGTCGGCAGGATGAGAAGAGGCCACCGTAATAGAGAATACAATCGTCATCGATCGACAGACGATTTCGCGAACTCCCGAGTCGACTTTGCACAATAGCCCAAAGGGATTGCGAAACGAGCGACTCTTGCCCTGCGGCGAAACTCGTTTCAAATGAAACTGGAAACGAGTGTTTTTCCCAGACTTGATAGAACAACGACAATAGCCGGTGATTAAAGATGTTCAGGAATTCACTGAGCGACGCATCCTTGTTCCGAGTGCGTTCGATCATGGGTTGTGTGTAATGGTCTGGCAACGCTCCGCTGGGGCCAAACAATCCAAAGAACGAGACAGCTAGGCGAGGTCGAGATTCTCCTGCTCCAGGCTCCTGCCAATCGGCTAGTTCACACGATGGATAGTTGAGATCGAGAATCGGAACTAACCGAACGGCTTGCTTTTCCAGGACCGCTTCGTCGCCGATGCGTGTTCCCGTTTCGATTTGCAGACATCGAAGCAGTTGGGTAAAGCTAACGTCCGTCAATCTTTCCAACAAGTGTTTCGAAACGCTCTTTTCGGTGTTCATGCAAATCTATACCAGTATTTTCGAACCCGATCGAGCGACGCCAGAATAGACATGCTTTCCACTCTTTCCATGAACCTTGAGTCGAGTCCAGGAATTGATCGATGCAAACGTGGAAAAAAAACGATCGAGTACCGAGCACATCAAATAAGCCCCGACGGACTCGAGTTTATCCTCGTCGATCTCCATTTCAATGTCCAGGCCACGACAAATTCCAGGTCCTTTGTCTATTCCTTGCAGTTTTGCATTCGCTCGACGATAGCGGACTTTCAGGATTCCGCTGATGGCCTTTTGAACATCCTTTTGCTCCTGACAATTGTATAAAGTCAAAATCTCTCTCAATAGTTTGCCGTCCGAGTCACTTGCGATCGAGAGATGGTTCAAGGAAAGGTGCGAGATAAGTCTCCAAACCCATTCCTCGCGTTCGAAGGGTCTTAATGTGGGAGTCGATTGCGTACGAAACCGTACGTGGACAGGCCCTCCGCCAAACTGAAGTTGAGATTGTTCTCCGATTTGCTTGACCAAGTCTCGATTGCAGCATAGGGTGTTGACGTGAAGAATCCAATCATCCTCCGGATGAGGTCGAAAATTGAGATCTACGAGTGTCAAGTAAACTTCTGTACCTCGATCACCACTCCCGTCATCGCTGAATCGACGTCGCCGAGTTGCATGCCAATAGCGCTCGTTTTGCTTGGACTCGAGCCTGTGAGTTGGTTGAAAGAACGGCAAGAAAGTCAATTCGTCATCGCCGCCGGGCCTTGATGCGGTCACCGACTCAATCGTGTGTACCTCCATGCCTAGAGTGGTCCTGTAGCTTGGGACAACTCGGTTTTCGACCTGGGTTTCAGTAAGCTGGATCGCCTGCGCTGGTTGCGGAAAAAGGTTGACTACGGGAGTGCACCCCAACTGAATCGCATCGCTTACCATGCTCTTCTGCAGGTCGCTGTTATAATGACCGAGATAGATCACTACACTCACATTGTTCGCAGCTAGCTTTTGCCAAACAGACTCCGTCGAAATGTCGATAAAGCGGAATTTTTCTGGCAAGGCGAAGAACTCCCAAAGAGTCCGATAAGCGGACTGAGTTCGAGGGTCATGGTCCAAGATGCCTTGGTCATTATCAAAACCCGTTGGTGCAATGACTTCGCGCGCCTGAAAAATGCCTCGTGGGAATTGGTCGGAGAAAAAACCAACGCCGATGGAATCACGTAAGAACGCTTCGTACAAATGATTACCGCAATTGTTACCCCCACCTAGAAACAGCCGCAGTTTTGGAATCTGCGTCTTGTCCCATTCCAATTTATTTGAGTAAGGCGACAGGTCAAAACGAATGGCGGCTTCGGCTCGATCTGCCCAAGACGGTTCGATCGAGAACGAAAAGGGAGGCTTGGTATACTCGGATCGCGCAACCTGGACCGGAGGTACCTGAACGTCAAAGCACGTGCGATAAAAGCACACTTGCCCGTCGATCTCTTGGGTTTCGATCTGCGCTCCGCGTGGGATGGCTGTCCCGGTCGCAAGGGCAGCTCCTGCCGAGTCCATTCGAAACTGAGCTATCGCACACGATGGAATCGGCGCAAGATATTGAGGATACAACGCAGAGAGCATAGACTGACATACTTCTGGAAACTCATCTGCTAGCTTGAGTCTAAGTTTTGACGTCAGCAATGCGAACGAGCTAATCAAGCGATTAACATGAGGATCCTCAATCGAGTCAGGAGCCAGCCTAAGTCGCTCCGCGACCTTGTTAAACCTGCCACCGAATTCGATTACTTCTTCGCGGATGAATTTGAGTTCTTCATTGTAAAGGCTGAAAAGCCGTTCGATCATATTCAAGTCCCTTCCTTAACCTTGAACTCGTTGCCAACGGAACTCAGCATGGAGCTAAATCGAACTGGCTCAGGCGCGGGTTCAGCGTAGAGCACTCCGTCGATGGCAAATCGAATGAATCTGCTAAACTTCGTTTGATCGTTTACCTCCAACTCAACACGGACCGTCATGAATCGCGTCTCGAATCGCTGAATGGCTTGCTCAATTCTCATTCGCATTAATTCCATGGACTGGCCAGACTCCAAAACCACGCTTGCAAAATCCGGTACTCCATAGTTCCATAACGAGCTTTCGAGGTGAGGAGCATTCTTTGGCAGTTTAGTAAATGGAACTCGAGTATTGAGCAAATTCTCGAGATCGCGCCGAACACTTGCCTTCAGCTCACGCAACAATTGGTTACGATCCTTGGGAGTCTCCTTTCGATTGTATGGTTCATAGTCGATCAGACGATCCAAAATACTCGGCAATAGCAACTGATCTGAGCGGACTCTCGACATACTTTACCTTTCTTGCAACGATCTTCTAGTCTACGAATTGGGCGAGCCCAATTCGATTTCCAGCGATTCCACGTCCATGATGGACACGGCTTCATCGCCCACGAGCAATGACCGCTGCCCTCGTCCCGTCACCAATCCAGAGGGATGGTCCTGCCACGAGGTGGTACGTCCGAGTTGCTCCTCTGTCTTCCAAGTCGCGGCAGAAGGGTAACGAACAGGCATGTAAACTTCTCCATCAATTTCGTTGTTGACCGAGATCTCTGCCTTGCGCCAAATGAGATCAAGCGGCCGTTCGGCTTTGGCAAATTGAATCGAAGTGATGTGGTTCCAAGGCAGCCAGAAATATTTCCCGGTGGCTGTCAAAACTTCGGCAACACCCCTCAGCCGATCATCCATATCGATCAGCGTGTCGAACGGTTTTCCGTTGCAAGTTCCCCGCACCGCGCTTCGCACGGCATCCGATTTTTCGAGAAGGGAAGAGATTCCTTCGAGCTGATTCAACCTCAATGCCATGCAGACCTCGACCTGCAACTGGCAGTCCTCGGGCAATTCCACGACAACGTCGGGCGATCGTCCCTCTTGAAACACTTGCTCTCGGATGATTTCGGCTCGCACCAGTTGCCTAAACAGAAGCGGCAACATACTGGCATTTTTGTCTTGCATCACCACCGAATGCAGCTGGCGATCCACGCGATCCCAATCCCCTTGAAAGGCAGCCAATTCGGCCAGGAAAAAACGAGCTCCATTGTCCGTCGGTGACTTCTTGACGAAGCCTAGTTGGAGATCGATCGCTTCCTCAAGCTTGCCATCACGAAATAACCATTCCGCTTTTTGCATAGTTCTTCCAATCAGCTCTTTATGTTTCTATTGACTAAGCGTGTATCCAGTTTCAGCGTCGCCTTTACGTCGTCAAAGCTATGATACGGCTCAAGTTGGATTGCACAACCATATTCGCCTGGCCGTCCTGGGATAGGGCGAACCTCGACGGAAGCGTCCAAAAGCGGACGTTCCGCCCGTTGGCGGGGACTGGCTTCTGGGTCTCGATTGACGTAATCCATTAACCAGTCGTTTAGCCGACTGCGAATATCCTCTGCTTCCAAAGTGCCTCCGATTTGGTCTCGTGCAATCACTTTGACATAGTGCCCGAATCGCGCGGCACAAAGAATGTAATTGGTGAGCGCCGACAACTCTGCATTGGCATTCGCCTCCGCAGAAAAATATTTCTTGGGCTTCTGAATCGATGGCGTCGAGTAAAAGGCGGCTTGCGGTCCGTACTTCGACGCACAGAGTGCCGTGAATCCCAGTTTGGCAAGTTGCCTTTCAAACATATCGGTTATCACGACATCGGTAATCGGCTTGGAAGCAAGTTTGCCAGGCTCCGTCGTAAATTCATCGCAGGCAGGACCAAGCACAAGTCCCGCTCCGACCTCGCCACGTTCCACTCCGCGAATCGTGGCAAACCAACGGGACTCTGCAAAATTGCGAAGGAGAACCTCTCCAATTCCCCAAACGGCACCGCTCCAAAGTTGCTCATTGAGCTTTTTTGGATTCTCCTCAAATTTGAAACCGAAATGATGGTAAGACTCAGGACGGTAAGGTCGTCGCATGAGCATTCGGGGCATCACGACGGAAACAAAACGGGATTCTTCCGTTTCGCGAAATCGTTGCCAACGAACAAAGTCCAATTTGCTATGCAATAGTTCAATGTCCATCGATTGGCGAAGTTCACTGAACTCATCTACGCTGAACATCGATGGGTCAGCATTGATGAACAAAGGCGCGAACGCCGCCGCTGCCGTTTCCGACATCTTTTGCAAAATACTGATGTCATCTACCGGATGATCGCGTGAAGGACGTGGGTGCAACGAAAAATCTAAAAGCAACGCAGAAAACGGAGTCGCTCCTGAAGTTCCCAACCCCTCCTCATAAATTTTCTTAAAGAACTGACTCTGGTCAAAGTCGGTTCCATCGACGTCATCTCGCAGTTCCGTCCAGGTTGCGTTCCATACCTTGAGCTGCATCGACGCGTCCGGGAAATCGTCAATACAACTTACGAGGTGTTGCAGCCCACGCCAGGCACCCTCTAATCTTTGAAACACTGGATGATGCAGAATCACAGCAAGCTGATCCTCGATCAGCCGATCGATCAACGCCAAATCTCGATCCAATTGGTGCAACAACTTGGTTTGGGCCAATCCAAGCCTGCGAATCGAATCATCCCCAAGCCAAATTGCAAGTTTTTTGCGCCAGTCTGGTTCCGACAAAAACTCCGATAGTTGGGAATCCGACTGCGACGACTCGGAGCGCGCTCCTAGCGCGATGACTCCATCGACAAGTGAGCGACGATGCGTATTTTGAGCAAGGTTTTGTTTCTCAAACTCGGAATGAAGCTCGGCTGGTCTGTACGAGTCATCAGGGAGTGCGGAAGGATTACTCATGCTCAAAGTAGGACATCGTTTTCTCGCAGAATTATGTACCGGTCTTGAGTTTCGCGACCAGTCGCAACGAAGTCGTCAATTCCTCAAATTGCAACCATGGCCGTAAGAGGGCAACTGCATTGTACGAACCCGGTTGGCCAGGCACTTCGGTTACCG